>JAGBGW010000160.1 GCA_017935825.1 Clostridia bacterium | reverse complement strand
CATCTTTTTGCCGCACTTGGCTGTGTGCTGGTGGCATCAGGGTATCTTTTTCGGGCATATCCGCTTGCCATGGCGGCCTGCATCGGCATTGGCAACGGCCTTTACCATGTGGGAAGCGGACGGCAGGTTTTGCAGGATGCACCCCATCGCTATGCGCCCTGCGGAATTTTTATTGCATTTGGCGCGCTGGGGTTATATATTGGTAGAAAGCTGGGCATGGCGTATCTGCCGCTGAGCGGGCTTTTTGTCACGCTTTTGGTGGTCGCCGCTGCATTGCTTCTTCTTTTGGGAAGAACGGCGGCCCATGCTGCCCCCATGAAGGCAGATTTGCAGGGCAAAAAGCTGCTGCTTGGCGTGGCACTTTTGTGCATCGTGGTGGTGATCCGCTCCTACTACGGCACCATTTTGCAGTATGATTGGAACAGGGGACCCATCATCCCCTTGCTCTTTACGCTGTGCATCGTGGGCGGCAAAGCTTTGGGCGGCGTGTTTGCCGATTGGATCGGACTGAAAAAGACCATTCTTTGTTCCATGGCGCTGGCGGCGGTGTTTGCGGTTTTCTCATTCCGCTGTGCACTCTTCGGCTGTGTGTCCATCTTCTTTTTCAACATGACCATGCCGCTGACACTGTCCCGTATCACGGCGCATCTTCGTCCTGCACCCGGGTTTGCGTTTGGGTTTCTGATGTTTTGCTTATTTATCGGCATCCTGCCAACCTTGGTATTCGGCATCCGCTTTGCGCTTTCGCCTGTGGGACTTGCGATGCTTTGCCTTTTGTCCATGGCGCTGCTTTATGCGGATGAAAGATTGGGAGGGCAAGCGCGATGAAGCTTGAAATGCTGCTTTTGACTTCCTATCTTGTCACCATCGTGGTGGAAATTGCTTTGGCACTATTATGGAAGCTTCGGCGGCGGGACCTTGCCGTGGTGCTGCTTGCCAATACCGTCACCAACCCCTTTGTGGTGCTGGTGCACTTTATCTGCGGTTTCTATCTGCCGCATGGACTTATCAACTTGCCGTTGATTATTTTGGAGCCTGCGGCTTGGTTTGTGGAAGGTTTTGTCTATAAACGGGCATGGCAGAAGGGCAACAGGGCATATCTTTTTTCCCTCTGCGCCAATCTGTGCTCGTTTTTTGGCGGCATCGCGTTTTCTGCGATCCGCCATAGTATCATCGGCTAATTTTGGGAGGATACGATGAAAAAATTTATTGCGTTCGTACTGACGTTTGTTCTGGTGCTGAGCCTTAGCGCTACCACCGTGCTTGCAGATGCCATCGGTGACTGGAATCAGGGCACGGAAGCAAGCTACGATGTGGAAGTTACCGCACCCGATGGTTATGTGAACATCCGCACCGGCCCCGGCACGGGTTATGATGTCATCAGCCAGCTGTATAACGGTGAAGTGGTGCGTATTCTCTACGAGTCCGATGACGGTCGCTGGGGTCAGATTGTGTTCAATACCCGTGAATTTGGCTGGATTGCACTGTCGCAGACCACCCGTACAAGTGGATCTGAATCCACGCCCACACCCGCATCCACGCCCACGGCGCAGTCGGTCTACAACGGCGGTTCCTCCTGCAATTATCAGGTCATTGTTTCCGCACCTGACGGCGGTGTGAACCTGCGCTTTGGTCCCAGCACGGATTACGATATCCGCGTGTCCATGATTCCCAACGACACCATCTTGCAGGTGACGGCAAAAGAGGGTAGATGGGGCAGAACCACCTACAACGGTACCGACGGCTGGATCGCTCTGTCGCAGGTAAGTGAATACGTGCCGCTTGAAGTTGAAGAGGAAGTGGAAGTGGAGCCCACCCCCGGTGCAGAGCCTACCCAGACGGTGGAAGCACTGCCTGCACCGCAGGTGAGCGAAGCCGTGGACACCGATCGGGATGAAAGCGATGTGGTACAGCAGCTGCAGATGCAGCAACAGCAGAATCAGGCAGCGGAGGCAGAGGGCAAAATGGGCTTTATGGGCAAACTGATTCTGATCGGTGTGATCGTGCTTGCGATCATCATTGCGGCAATCGTTCTGCTGTGCGTGTGGATGAAAAAGACCAACCGCACGGAGCTTTTTGAGGATTACGGCGATCCTGTACAGGAAGATATGGACTACACGCCGCAGTGGCAGGAGACTTATGCCCCCGAACTCTATGCGGACGAAGAATATGCACAGGAAGAATATGTGGAACCTGTTTTGCAGGAAACCGAGCCCGAGCAGGTACAAGATGTGCAGGCGTATGCAGAGCAAGAGGTACCTTCTGTGCAAAGCGAAGAAGCGTCCCAACAGAGCGCGGAAGAAACCGTGCCTGAAGAAACGCAAAAACAGGTGACCGTTTCTGAGCAAAAGGACGAAAAACGTTCTTTGAAGGATGGGCAAAAGGATATCAAGAATAAATTTTAATGGGTTTTTGGAGCAGTTTCCGCAGGGGAACTGCTCTTTTATTATGCAGCAATGCAGGAGAGAAGCAAGCGTTTGCGGACAGCCCGGGAGGGCTGTCCCTACGGCATGGGATATGCATTTGCGGAACAGGCGGGGGACATACCCCTTTTGTCCTCCTCCGATTCGCCTAGACCGCCTGCGGCGGGGGCTCACATGGATGGCGCCTGCGGGCGCTCATGAGCGGAGTCGAAGGATCTGTGCAAATTGGATTATGCATTGCAAGGATAGAAGAATTACGGAACGGGTTCTTCGTTGCTTTGCTCCTCAGGATGACAGGTGGGAGAAAGGTGATGATGGTTTGTTGCTTTTCTAACACAAAGTATACACATATATATTAGTAAATAGGATTGCATTTGCCTCTAAAAATGATATAATGATACTACAAAATTTGTTCGGAAGCAGAAGTAATGGCGTGTCCCCAAACGCTGTGCTTTTGTATCCGCATGAAATTTGTACTTATCGTCCGAAGTTTCCCCAAGTCGGACGGTAAAAAGCTGCCTGTTGCTTCCGTCAACAAAGCAAGAGGTTGGTTTTATTTCCCCAAATGTTGGCAACAAATAAATAAGGAGGCCAAAATTATGGCAAAAAAGAGAGTGGCCACTCTTGTTCTGTCGATCGCATTGCTTCTTGCCGTAACCGTTGGCGGCACGCTTGCGTATCTGACCGATACCGACAGCGACGTCAACGTTATGACGCTTGGTAATGTGGATATCGAGCAGATCGAGCAGCAGCTGGGCGCCGACGGTAAGACTCTTGAAACATTTGTAGACAATAAAGAGTTGTATCCCGGTACCGAAGTCAGTAAGATTGTTTCTGTCAAGAATGTCGGCAAATCTCCTGCGTATGTACGCACGTTGATTGCAATCGAAACGATTGCAAGTGACACCTTTGAGTATGAAGCTTCTTGGGAGACGCAGGGTACCAAGGTTGGTGTGTTTGACTGTGGGGATGGTAAGGGCTACGATTTGTACGTGGTTACGTATCCCGATGTGCTTAAACCCGAAGAGGTGACTGCAGAATCTTTGCTTGGTATTGCGCTTGGCAAAGATGGCACCAATGAAGACATGGCGGCACTGGGCGGCAGCTATGAGATTCCCGTACTGTCTCAGGCTGTTCAGACCAATGGCTTCGCAAATGCAAACGCTGCATTTGCTGCAGCGCTCCCCTTGACGGAAGAGAATGTTGAAGCATGGTTTGCACAGATGACCAACAATGGAGACTTCACGTTCACTGTTGATATTTGGGATGGCACTGCAGATACCTCTTGGTACAACGATACTGACACCGAGTTTGTCATTATGACCGCAGAACAGCTTGCAGGTTTTGCAGAGCTGGTCGACGGCGGCAACAACTTCGCAGGCAAGACCGTCAAGCTTGGTCAGAATATTGATCTTAGCAATATAGTCTTCGAACCCATTGGCTCTTACAGAAAGGATACTCCTTTCAAGGGTACCTTTGATGGTCAGAATTATACTATTTTCAACATGAGCCAGAACACCTGGGCACTGAATAACGGTTATTCCTACGGTGACCTTGGTCTTGGTCTGTTTGGCTTGGTAGAAGATGCAACTGTTAAGAACCTTGTGATGGATAATGCTTCCATCTCCGGTGAATCTGCAATCTGCGGTACTGTTGCAGCTACTGCATACGGTGATTGCACCTTTGAGAATATCACCGTCAGCAATTCCAAGGTGAATGACTATCAGTACTATGCAGGCGGTATCGT
>JAGBGW010000159.1 GCA_017935825.1 Clostridia bacterium | reverse complement strand
ATTCCATCCGCGTGCGTGTGGAAACGGAGATCCTTTCCTATGAAGAAACTCCTGCCCCCACCGAAGTGAAAAACGACGGCACCCACACCCTGCCCGAAGGTGCACCGCTGGACCTTGTGCCTTCCACCCCCGCCTGCACGGTGCGCACATGGCGCGTGTATTCCGACAAGTTTGAACGGGAAATCTACCGCGAGCAGGTGGGTGCAGATTCCACCTACGAGCAGGTGGTGGGCATTCGTATCATCCCGTAAGAATTACAGCATTCTTTGTAAAATTTGCAGAGAATGCTGTTTTCTTTTTCTCCCAAAATCTGTACAATGGAATTAATGATATTTCATATTGAAATGCGGAGGAACACAACATGCAATACAGAAGACTTGGTAAAACCGACCTGATGGTCAGCGAAGTGGGTCTGGGCGGCGAATGGCTGGAGCGCCATAACGCACAAGAATGCGCAGACGTCATCAAAGCCTGTGAGGAAAGTGGTATCAACATCCTTGACTGCTGGATGGCAGAACCCAACGTCCGCACCAATATCGGCAACGCTATCAAAGGTCACCGCGAAAACTGGTACATTCAGGGTCACGTTGGCGCTACCTGGCAAAACGGTCAGTATGTGCGCACCCGCGACCTTGCAAAGGTGAAACCTGCCTTTGAAGATTTGCTTGCCCGTCTTCAGACCGACTATATCGACCTTGGCATGATCCATTACATTGACGAAGTCTCCGACTGGGAAAACGTCATGAACGGCGACTTCATCAAATACGTCTTTGAACTGAAAGAAAAGGGCATCATCCGTCACATCGGTCTTTCCACCCATAACCCCGTCATCGGCAAATTGGCTGTGGAATGCGGTTTCATCGAGATGATCCTCTTCAGCGTCAACCCTGCCTTTGACATGCTGCCTGCCAGCGAGGATAACCAGTTCTACTTCCGTGAGCGCTATGAGGGCGAATACCACGGCATCGACCCCGAGCGTGCTGATTTCTACAAGCTTTGCGAGGAGCATGACGTGGGTATCACCGTCATGAAGCCCTACGCAGGCGGTCGTCTCTTTGATGAAAAGCGCTCGCCCCTTGGTGTGGCACTTACCCCCGTACAGTGCATCCACTACTGCCTGACCCGTCCTGCTGTTGCATCGGTACTGGTGGGCTACGACACCGTGGAACACGTACAGGCCGCCGTCGCCTACGAGACTGCCACCGAGGAAGAAAAGGATTACGCATCGGTGCTGGCAAACGCACCCCTTCACGCCTACAGCGGTCAGTGCACCTACTGCGGTCACTGCAAGCCCTGCCCCGTGGAGATCGACATCGCCATGGTCAACAAGCTCTACGACCTTGCCACCATGCAGGAGGAAGTACCTGCCTCCATCCGCCAGCACTATAAAGCACTGAACGTACAGGCATCCGCCTGCCTTTCCTGCGGCGCCTGCGAAAGCCGTTGCCCCTTCGGTGTGAAGATCACCGAGCGCATGGCAAAAGCCGCCGAGCTTCTTGGCTGAGTGATACAAGCAAAACACCCTCGCAATCATGCGAGGGTGTTTTTGTTTGATTTTCTTCAATTGTTATCGTAGGGGCGAGATTCATCTCGCCCTAAACGTTTGTGCTGGATCTGGGATTTACATTACCTGCCGTACTGCTTGATGCGGTATTCATTTGCCACTTCCAGCATGGCGTAGAAGCCTTCCACGGGCACATAATCGGGGATGGAATTGCCGCAGCCCAGGATAAAGCCGCCGTGGTCGATGCTCTCCTCGATCACCTGACGGGTGCGCATCTTGATGTACTCAGGCGTGCCCTGACACAGGATATTCATGTCAATGCCGCCGATGTTGCAGATGCGGTCGCCGTACAGCTCCACCCAACGGGAGAACGGTGCGATGGAATCCTCGTTGGAGTGCTTGCCATCGATGCCCGTTGCGATGATGTCCTCCATGATGTCGAAAATCTGTCCGCAGGAGTGCAGAAGGAAGGGGCGACCTGTCTCGTGCACCAGATCGATGATCTTCTTATACCCGGGCAAAATCCACTGCCTGATCTCGTCGTGGGGAAGCAGTGTGTTGGAAAGAAAGCCCATGTCGTCGCCGATGCGGCAGACACAGTAGGCATCCGCATAGTCGCGAAGGAACCGCTTCCAGATGCGAAGCATCAACTCGGTCACGCGGGCAAACATCTCGTCCACCATTTCGGGCTCATCCACCCGAAGATAGCAAAGCTCGGTGTAGCCCACCAGATCCTGTACGATCTCGAAGATGCCGTTGCCGGGACCGCCCACCGCACGGATGCCGTCACGCTTCATGACCTCTTCTGTGAAAAGCTCGTAGGATTCTGCAAACTTTTCAAAGTACCAATCCTCCAGCTTATCCCAGGGATAGGCTTCCATCTCGTCAGGATCGGTGATGCAGGGGTCGGAATTAAAGCGAAGCGCGCCGCTGCCGGGCATGGCCTTGGGGATGCCCTGAGAATAGCTGACGGTGTCAAAGCCGCAGTTTTGCCAGAAGTCCACCAGATGCTTCATGTAAAGCTTTCTGTCGGCAAGGTCGCCTGCCGCCAGCTGCCGCATGGGGATACCCGTGGCGTTTTCGATAAAAATATCGTCAATTTTGTGTTCGTAGATGGGCATGCGTGCAGGCTTTTTGTTCTGCATCGCCTCCACAAAAAAGTGATAGTTGGATTCGGGCACTTTCATCATGTCGATTCCTCCAAAATAAATAACGCGTATTTGTTGCTACTATTATAACAAAATGAAGATATGAATCAAAACATTTTTTGAGAGCAGAAGGCTTGCGGACAGCTCAGGAGAGCTGTCCCTACAAATATATGCAAACGGTTCGTAGGGACGCTGCTCCTGCGGCGTCCGCATGCGCTTGATATGGAATGGACGTTTTCGGGCGGCAGGTTGCCGCCCCTACGATGGCATTTGGTTCTTATCTGGCGCCGTAGGGGCGAACTGTGTTCGCCCGCGGGTGTTCGATTCCCTTTAGCACACAATAAAAAAGAAGGCTATACGAATATAGCCTTCTTTTTATTAAATTCATTAGAACGGAGAACTACCAGCAGCTTCTTCCTGCCACTGGGTGGCGGGGTTCATGAAGCGGGTGTACTGACCCTGCCAAAGCAGTTTGACCGTGCCCGTGGGGCCGTTTCTCTGCTTTGCAAGGATGACCTCGGACATGTTGTCGGCGGTGTCGTTGTAGTACGCATCGCGATACAGGAACATGACCAGGTCCGCGTCCTGCTCGATAGCGCCCGATTCACGAAGGTCGCTCATCATGGGGCGATGGTCGGGTCGGGTCTCAACGGAGCGGTTGAGCTGACTCAAAACGATGACAGGTACATCCAGCTCACGTGCCAGACCCTTCAGCGCACGGGTCATGTCACTGATCTGCTGTTGGCGGTTGTCGCCGCTGCCGCCGGGTGCGCTCATCAGCTGCAGGTAGTCGATGGTGATCAGGTCAAGCCCTTTTTCCATCTTAAGACGTCTGCACTTGCTTCGGATATCCATGACGGTGACACCGGGGGTGTCGTCGATGTAGATGTGGGAATCCTGCATGGCGCTCATGGCTTTGAGAAGCTTGGGCCAATCGTCGTCGGACATGTTGCCGGTACGCACGTTTTGCAGTTCCACCATCGCTTCACAGCAAAGCATGCGGTTGACAAGCTGGCTTACCGAGTCTTCCAAGGTGAACATGGCAACGTGTGCGCCTTCTCGAAGAGCGGCGTTGACGGCGATGTTCATAACAAAGGAGCTCTTGCCCAT
>JAGBGW010000158.1 GCA_017935825.1 Clostridia bacterium | reverse complement strand
CGGTCCGCAGATGTCGGTCATGGACGGCGACAAGCTGGACTATGAGGAAGTGATGTCCCGTATGGAAACCTACATGGCATGGCTGTGCCGTCTGTATGTCAATACGATGAACATCATCCACTACATGCACGACAAGTATGCCTATGAAAAGAGCCAGATGGCACTGCACGACACCTATGTCAAGCGCTTCATGGCATTTGGCATTGCAGGTCTGTCCGTTGTGGCAGACTCCCTTTCCGCCATCAAGTACGCAAACGTCAAGCCCATCAAGGACTGTGCAGGTTTCATCACGGACTTTGAAACCACCGGTCAGTTCCCCAAGTACGGCAACGATGACGACCGCGTTGACCTGATCGCAAAGGATATGACCCACCGCATGATCGTGGAGCTTCGCAAGACCCCCACCTACCGCAATGCGGAACATACCCTGTCGGTTTTGACCATCACCTCCAACGTCATGTACGGCAAAAACACCGGTGCCACCCCCGATGGCAGAAGCACCTCTGCCCCCTTCGCACCCGGTGCCAACCCCATGCACAATCGTGAGGAAAACGGTGCACTGGCAAGCCTGAACTCCGTGGCAAAGATCAGCTACGACGACTGCCGCGACGGTATTTCCAATACCTTCTCCATCACCCCCGAAGCACTGGGCAGAACGGCAGAAGAACGCGTTGACAACCTGGTACACATTCTGGACGGCTACTTTGCAAAGATGGCTCACCACATCAACGTCAACGTCCTCAACCGCGAGACGCTGATGGATGCATACGAGAATCCCGAAAAGTACCCCAATTTGACCATCCGTGTCTCCGGCTACGCCGTCAACTTCAACAAACTTTCCCGCGAGCAGCAGCGTGAGGTCATCAGCCGCACCTTCCACGCCGCAATGTAAGGGCAGTATGCAGGGCTTTGTTCATTCCATCCAGTCCATGGGTACGTTGGATGGCCCCGGTGTTCGCTTTGTGGTCTTTGCACAGGGCTGTCCCCTGCGCTGCAAATGCTGCCACAACCCCGACACATGGGAATTTGAAAGCGGACAGGTCTTTGAAGCGGAAGAACTTGTGCGCCGCGCACTGCGTTACCGCGAGTATTTCGGCAAAGACGGCGGCGTAACGGTCTCCGGCGGCGAGCCGCTGATGCAGACGGCGTTTGTGGAAGAATTCTTTTCTTTGTGTCACGATGCAGGTCTTCACACCTGTATGGATACCTCCGGCTGTGTTTTGGGCGATGATGTGCGCGCACTACTTGCCCACACCGATCGTGTTTTGCTGGATATCAAGTATGCAACCGATGCGCTGTATCGCCAAAACGTTGGTTGTTCCATCGATCAGCCGCTTGCATTTTTGGATACACTGCAGCAAATGGGCATTGCAACCACACTGCGCAACGTGATCATTCCCACGGTGAATGACACAAAAGAAAGTGTATTGTTTATTAAACACCTTGCACAGACCCATTCGGTGGTGGATAAGATCGAACTTCTGCCGTTCCGCAAGATCTGTCAGGTCAAGTATGACAATCTGCATATCCCCTTTCCCTTCGGTCATCTTGCAGAACCTTCCAAAGAGCAAATGCAGGATTTGGAAAAGCTGCTTTTGGACTGATCCGATCACAAAAAGCAAAAGCCTGTGGATTTTACTCCACAGGCTTTTTTTTGTTCTCTTTGAAGCGTATCAGAACAGACCTTCGATTTTGCCGCTGTTGTCGATGTCGATCTTTTCAGCAGCGGGAACCTTGGGCAGACCGGGCATGGTCATGATCGCACCGGTTTCGCAAACCACAAAGCCTGCGCCGGCTGCAAGACGTGCCGTGCGGACCGTGATGGTGAAATCGGTGGGACGACCAAGCTTCTTCTCGTCATCGGACAGAGAATACTGGGTCTTTGCCATGCACACGGGCAGATTGCCATAGCCCATATCCATGATATTCTTCAGTTCCTTTGCAGCAGCAGGCAGAATGGACACACCGTCTGCACCATAGATGGTCTTGGCGATGGTCTCGATCTTCTGGGTCAGGGACATCTCATCCGGATAGATGGGTGCAAATGCAGCCTTATCCTCATCCAGCACTGCAAGAACTTCTTCTGCCAGTGCAATGCCGCCTTCGCCGCCCTTGGCAAATACCTCGGAAAGTGCCACGCGAACGCCCATCTGTGCGCAATGCTCGCGGACAAATTCCATCTCTGCCTCGGTATCGGTGGGGAATGCATTGATGGCGACGACCACGGGAAGACCGTACTTGCCGATGTTCTCAATATGTGCATCCAGATTGCAGATACCCTTTTTGACTGCTTCCACGTTTTCCTGATTCAGGTCAGCCTTGGCAACACCGCCGTTGTACTTCAGTGCACGGACGGTGGCAACCAGCACCACACAGGAGGGCTTCAGCCCTGCCTTGCGGCACTTGATATCCAGGAACTTTTCTGCGCCAAGGTCAGCGCCGAAGCCTGCCTCGGTGATGGCGATATCGCCCAGCTTCAGTGCAAGTTTGGTTGCCTGCACGGAGTTGCAGCCGTGTGCGATGTTTGCAAAAGGACCGCCGTGCATCAGGCAGGGCGTGCCTTCCAGCGTCTGCACCAAATTGGGCTTGATGGCATCCTTCATCAGTGCCGTCATTGCGCCTTCTGCCTTCAGGTCACGGGCATAGACGGGAGTATTCTGATAGGTGTATGCCACCAGAATATCGCCGAAACGCTTTTTCAGGTCTTCCAGGTCGGAAGCAAGGCACAAAATTGCCATGATCTCGGAAGCAACGGTGATCATGAAATGGTCTTCACGGGGAACGCCGTTGATCTTGCCGCCCAGACCGATGGTGATGTTGCGCAGCGCACGGTCGTTCATGTCCATGACACGGGTGAAGATGATTCTGCGGGGGTCAATGCCCAGTGCATTGCCCTGCTGCAGATGGTTGTCGATCATGGCGCAAAGAAGGTTGTTTGCAGCGGTGATGGCATGCATGTCACCGGTGAAATGCAGGTTAATGTCCTCCATGGGAACGACCTGTGCCCAGCCGCCGCCTGCTGCACCGCCCTTGATACCAAAGACGGGACCAAGGGAAGGTTCGCGAAGAGCGATCACGGCGTTTTTGCCGATGCGTGCCATGGCCTGACCAAGACCCACAGTCGTGGTGGTCTTGCCTTCACCTGCCGGGGTGGGGTTGATCGCGGTGACAAGTACAAGCTTGCCGTCGGGCTTATCCTGCAGACGTTCCATTGCGCTGGGTGCGATCTTTGCCTTGTATTTGCCGTACAGTTCCAGTTCATCGGCAAGGATGCCGGTTTTTTCTGCAATTGCGGTAATGGGCTGCATCTGACAGCTCTGGGCAATTTCGATATCAGTCATCATTGTCTTATCCTCCAAAAACAATACAGTTTGGTCCAATCTTATTTGAAGTACTTCACAGCTGCTTCAAACATGCGGATGTCGTATTCACCGGGTACGTTTGCATACAGACCGCTGCCGATGCGCTCGCTGTGACCCATCTTACCGAAGACACGGCCGTCGGGAGAGGTAATGCCCTCGATGGCGTACAGGGAGCCGTTGGGGTTGAAGTGAATATCCGCCGTTGCATTGCCGTCCAGATCCACATACTGCGTTGCGATCTGACCGTTTGCAGCCAGCTGACGGATCAGCTCTTCACCGGCAAGGAATTTACCCTCGCCGTGGGAAATCGGCACATTGATGATATCGCCCACATTCATCATCAATTATTCATTCAGCACTAATCGTTCAAATATAGAACAAAAGGTCAGAATATGTGGGATATGGCCAGTATGCTTTGTCCGTCAAAGACTCAAGCTTATCCGCCAAAACACGCATTTTTTCCATGCCGGATACGATCACATCGTGATAATACATGGCTGCCTGTGCAGGGTCCTGAGGGATGTTCTTCAGGTCGTTTCGCACCTGCTGCACCGCATCATACAACGCATCCGTATGTGCGCTCATCTCCCCGATCAGTTCCTTTTCCGCCTTGCAGCTTGCACCTGCCTGCTGTTTGGAATGCAGCACATTGCACAGCACCTTGGTGTAATTGAGCGCAGCAGGAAGGATCTGGTGAATGACCATATCCACCATGGTTCTGGCTTCGATATTGACGATCTTGTTGTAGCCTTCCAAATGGATGGCGTAGCGTGCACGGAATTCCGATTCGGTATAGATGCCGCGGCGCACCACAAGATCGATGTTCTTTTCGGAAATCATCGCAGGCAAACATTCCGCCGCGGAGGGGAAGTTGCTAAGACCGCGTCGTGCTGCCTCTTTTTTCCATTCATCGGAATAACCGTTGCCGTCAAAGAGAATGCGCTGATGTGCAATCAGGTTCTCCCGTACAAGGTCATGCAGTGCCTTGTCGAAATCCTCTGCCCCTTCCAGCTGTGCAGCGAAACGGCTGAGGGTCTCTGCCATGATGGTATTGAGAATAATGTTGGGCTCGGCGATGGACTGCGAGGAACCCAGCATACGAAGTTCAAACTTATTACCCGTAAATGCAAGCGGACTTGTACGGTTGCGGTCCGTCGTATCTTTGGGAATAGAGGGCAATACGTCTACGCCAATGCGCAGCATGGACTTTTTCTGTTCATGATAGCTGGTATCATCGATGATGGATTTGATGATCGCATTGAGTTCATCCCCAAGGAAAATGGAGATGATGGCAGGAGGCGCCTCGTTTGCGCCAAGACGATGATCGTTGCCTGCAGATGCCACAGTGCAGCGAAGAAGGTCCTGATACTCATCAACACCAACGATAAATGCCGTCAGGAACACCAAAAACCGTGCATTCTGGCTGGGAGTTTTGCCGGGGCTGAACAAATTGCTGCCCGCATCCGTTGCCAGCGACCAGTTGTTGTGTTTGCCCGAACCGCTGATCCCTGCAAACGGCTTTTCATGAAGCAGGCATACCAGATTATGCTTGGCGGCACACTTTTTCATGATCGCCATGATCAGCTGGTTGTCGTCGCAGGCGGTATTGGCATCCGTATAGATCGGTGCCATCTCATGCTGACAGGGTGCACCTTCGTTATGTTTTGTTTTGGACAAAACACCCAGACGCCAAAGCTGCAGATCCAGATCACGCATAAATGCAGACACACGATTTCGGATGGTGCCAAAGTAATGATCGTCCAGTTCCTGTCCTTTGGGCGGCTGTGCGCCAAAAAGCGTACGTCCCGTCAAGCGAAGGTCCTCACGCTGTGCGTACAGATCTTTGGGCAGAAGGAAATACTCCTGTTCCGCGCCTACGGATGCAATAACGCGCTTGGTCTGGTCATCGCCAAACAGGCGCAGGATGCGAACGGCTTCACGGGACACCTCATCCATGGAACGAAGAAGAGGTGTTTTCTTATCCAGTGCTTCACCGTTATAAGAGCAAAAACAGGTGGGGATATACAAACTGCCGTCACGAACAAAAGCGGACGATGTGGGGTCCCACGCCGTATAGCCGCGCGCCTCAAAGGTAGCGCGCAGACCACCGGAAGGGAAGGAAGATGCATCCGGTTCACCGCGCACCAGTTCCTTACCGCTGAACTCCATAATGACTCTGCCATCCCCGGTAGGAGAAATGAAAGAATCATGTTTTTCCGCCGTGATTCCCGTCATAGGCTGGAACCAATGGGTATAATGTGTCGCACCTTTTTGAACCGCCCACTGCTTCATCGCCTCGGCAATCTCATTTGCAACGGACAAAGGAAGCTGCGAACCTTCGGTCACGCACTTTTTCCATTCGCTAAATACCTCGGCAGGAAGACAACGCTGCATCGTTGCCTCATTAAATACATCACTGCCAAATATTTCCGGAATATTCATTATTTCACTCAACTGTAATCCAGCCTTTCCCTTTTAAGGTTTGTTCCAATTCGAATTTTACATGATTCAGCAATATAAATCCAGTTTTTTCTTTTAAGTATACAAGATTTATTTGCACAAGAGCGCCTAAAACCCAAAAAAGACCAACAATCGCATCCGGATTACATTCATTGTTCGGAAAAAAGCCTGCTTGGGCCATTATGCTTCCCTATCAAGAGAATTGATAAACAGCTCCCCACTGTCCAAATCCACATCATGCATATCGATGGTGCGAATCTTGAAATCATCATATGTAATAAAGGAGTATGTTCCGCGGTTCATATTGCAGCAGCTGCTGTAATGGGTATACTCAAAGCGATCCTCGGACTGCACACAGCCTTTTGGCATGGCGACCGCATTCAGAAGATGAAACACCTGGTTGATCCGCGAAGCTTCACTCTCCCCTGCCACGGAATGTTCCTTTACAAAAAAGGCGCGCACAAATCTGGAGGCGCTGGAATAATCGCCCGGCAGACCAAGGGCACCCATTCCCAAGCTATAGTTGTGCAGTGCACTCTGTTTATCATACTGTGTTTGTGCCGGACCTGTGTGCAGGTGCATATAATTGCTCATATTGACCCGATGATACGCAAAGGGCGGATTATTGGTCAGGACTTCAAAGGGATTGTCGTATATTTTCAGTCCGTCCTGCATGCTTTCCACCGTTATGCTGCATTCCTTGTCGCTGATCATCCAGTGCAGTGGTGTTGCAGGCAATTGCTCGCTGAAATGGATGTTTGCAATATTTGTCTGCTTTAAAAGAGCTTTCACTTCATCCATACAGGCACATTGTCCCAAGACCCATGGAATCAGTTCAAAGGATGCCACATTTGTTTTATCCTCCACACATTTACCATAGAAGGCATTCCTCGGAAAGTTCAATCCCGCCATGCTCACTCCTTTTTCATTCGTGGCTTCGTAATACAGCGGCAAACCATCCACAACGCTTGCCATGCCGATCATCCCATAGTGCCGTTCCATTGGTTTTATCCGGCGCATTGGAACTACAAACCTTCTGGGCGTGATCACCACGTTTTTTTCATACCATCGGTCCAAATCCATGTTCCTTCCAAAATACCCATCACCATTTCGATATACAACTGTCGTACACATATCCGTGTCTCCCCTTTCCTTTATATAAAACTATTTTTATCTGTTTCAGGCATAGTATTCCCATGCAAAACCGAGATTGGTACCGCACGTTTTTCTTACAAGCAAAAAACACCCCAAGGCTTTCACCTTGGGGTGCTTTGTTTATTGTGTTATCTTACGCACACGCGATTACTTGCGGGGGTTCTTGATAGCTGCCTGTTGCGTTCATGCGCGTTTTTTCATAATGACCCCTTATTTTGCAGTACAAAGAGTGGTTTCAGATACAATAAAATCAGCACTTCGTATAGCTTTTTCAAGATCACTCATAAGAAAACCTTAAGCCTTTGTTGGCAGATATAAATGTCTATAAATCATAATACAAAGTTTCCTGCATTGGAACAAAATCAATCTATTCCTCTTTCAGTTCCAGATTACGTGTATACTCCGCCATCATAACCAAATATCCATTATCCCATTCTGCATATGCCAAAGCTGTCACAGCACAAAAACAGGATGCAGAATCGCTTCTCGCTTGATTTCTACATCCTGTTCAGATATTATACCGTTCTTAGTTTTCCCTGTGAATTCTGATCCACTTCAACAATTCTTCATAATGCATAGTCCCGGAAGCTACACCAAGACCAGCTTCCACAACCTCTTCGTTCGTACAATTTAAACGAATGCCATTAACCAGCAAAAAAGTCAGCATAACATGCATACCGATTCGCTTGTTTCCATCCACGAAAGCATGATTTGAAATCAGGTTGAATCCGATACGGGCACCTTTTTCTTCTTTCGTTGGGTACAGTTCCTGTCCGTCAAATGTCGCGAAGGCAGCTTCCAAAGCGGATTCCAACAGCCCTTCATCTCGCACACCGATACTACCGCCGGTTTCTTCAGCAATCAGCTTGTGTAGAAGAAGCACCTTATCTTTTGAAAACTTGATCATTTGGCAAGCTCCTCATAAGCAGGTTTATACTGTTTCATAATTCGCCTGGAGGCAATTTCCAGCATTTCTTCATCTGTCAGATCGTAAAGCAGGGATTCCTGTTCCAGATCAATCATTAAATATTTGGGGCTGTTATTCTTAAAAATCACAGCGCGACCATTGCTATCCGCAATGCGGGCAACACGGGAGAAGTTTTTGTTTGCTTCAGAAACGGATACGATCATTTTTGTGTCAAGCATCATAGTAAACACCTTCCTTTTTTCTAATTATAATCCGAAACGGCAAAAAATCAACCTATAAATTTATAGGTAATATTTCACCGTTCCATTTACTTTTCCGATGCATATCCCGCCAGCCAACGTCACGAATCAAAGAATACATTACCATTTCTTAATTCCAGCGTTGTACTAAATCTTCAAACCAATATATCTACCCACACATCATTCCATTTTCTGATCCTACGTTTCGGTTCTGTCCGATTGAGGTATTGCCGTGCTTCATCTTTTGAAATTGTGAATGATGCAATTCGCACTCCAGGTGCATCATACTTTTCAGGTTCTGCAAACAAATCGGATGGATGAAACGTATCCGAAGAAAAATCGACAGGTTTTTCCATCTCTGTACGAAGATACCATTCAAAGTGATCTTTATAAACTACGATTTTTCGCACGAATGTTTCCACTATACTTTCCGGTATTCTGGTCATTTCATTATAATCCGTATAGGATGCAAGCTTTTGAATTAGTTTTGGCAAATCTAACGGTAAATCCTTTCGTTTTTGTGCCTGCATACGCATTGCAAACAATTCTGCTCGCGTCCGCATAATGCCATTTGTCGTTTCATCAGTCTTTCGCTCGCAAATTTCTCTTGAAAGCTCGCCTTCCTTATACATCTGTGCATAAACCAAAACAGCCTTTTCCTGTCTTTCAAGCTCTGATTCAAGTTGTTTTATCTTTCTTCTTTCACTTTTCAAATCATCTGGAATCGCTACGTAGTTCTCAAGCAAATCGATCGCAAGCGCAACCGTCGTACTAATACTACCAACATAATCACGAAAGATTTGTATTGCCATCATCTGCAATATCCATTCAGATACCGCTTCAACATCACATACTTTTGTTGCTGCTTTCTTATGCTTTTTTTGCCGTTCAACGACACTGCTGCATATGTAGCTAACACAGTTCCCCATATTTTCCCGCTTGTATTGTTGACGATACATTTTTCTACCACATTGACAAACCAATAGTTTACCCCAAACTGTTTTTATAGTGCTGCATCCTCGCATTTTTCCACTGCTTTTTCCCTTTGGAGTTTTGATATTACATCTGCGCGAGGCCTTAATCATCTGTACACGATGAAATTCTTCACGTGTTACGATCGGCTCATGTGTATCTATGACGTAGATATACTCCAATTCACCACGATTGGGAATTCGTTTTTGTTCCAGATAATCCGATGAATAAGACTTCTGGTGTTGTTGGATACCACAGTACAGCGTGTTACTCAGAATATGACCAATCCCTGCACTGTCCCACCGTGTGCTTCCTGTGGCAGTTTTTCTGCAAAGTCGTTCCAATTCATTTTTAATTTTCGCAAGAGACAAGCCGCCCAAATACATTTCATAGATCAATCGCACAGTTTCTGCCTCTTTCGGATTGATCACAAGTGTATTTCCGACTTTATCATATCCGAGCACTTTACTGATTCCAAAAAACACTCCATTCTTCATCGCGATCCGCGAACCTGCTTTCACACGTTCAGAAATCTTTCGACTTTCCTCTTGGGCAAGCGTTGCCATGATAGACAACCGCAGTTCACCGTCTCCCGCAAATGTTCTGATGTTATCTTCAATAAAGAAAACCTCTATACCCCAGGTCCTCAACAACCTTGTGTACTGCAGCGTATCCACGGTATTTCGTGCAAAACGCGAAACCTCTCTCGTTATAATCAGATTAAATCGGTGTTTTTTTGCATCGTGTATCATACGCATAAACTCGGGTCGTTTTTTTGCCGATGTACCTGTGATGCCTTCATCAATATAACGCTCTACAAGCGTCCAGTTTGGATTCTTTCGCAATACAGAATCATACCATGCAAGCTGATTATCCAACGCATTAATCTGCGTTTCCAATTCTGTTGATACGCGTGCATAAATGGCCACCTTGCATTCGATCGGATTCTCAATCAGATATTCCATTGCCACTCCCATATTTTTCTCCCTCAGATATACAAGTTTACCTTAATCTCATTCCACTTCTTCACACACCGCTTTGGATCAACCTGTTTTACATATCGTTTTGCATCATCATATGTCACAGTAAATGCAGCAACCCATATACCTGTATTTGGCTCTTCCCGTTGCTTTTCATAAAAAAACTGATCCGGTGCAAAAGATTTTCCGCCAAACAGTGACCATATGTCATCTTCTGTCCTCAAATACCAATCCTGATGATCACAAAACACAACTATTTTCTTGATAAATGCTTCCACAACACTGTCACTGATCACAATACTTTCAGAGAAATCTACGTAACTATTCAACTTGCGGCGAAGATACGCTAGCCGTTCTGCATAATCCACGTTTTTCAGTGTTTGCAATTCATCTGTGATTCTTTTAATCTCATATTCAAGTAGCGTCATTCTTTCCTGCAAATCCTTTGTTCTTTCATAGAATTCCACTTTTGTGATTTCACCTTCTGTACGCATACTGATAAACACATCCAACTTTTTCCCTATTGCTTTTTCTTCCTTTATATATTGGTTCAATTTTTGTTGCAATGCATTCATTTTTTCATCAGCTGCAGCCATATGTTTTTTTATCATCTCCATAGCCAAATCCACAATTCTGTCTGCGTCACATATGTATTCTTTAAATATTCGCTGTGCAATCATTTCCAATCGCCACTGCGGTAGATAGGGCGAATCACATGCCTCCTCTACTGTTAGTCCCTTTTTCTTGCGCTGTGCAATCGAACCAAATTTTGAAACGTTATAGCATATATATGCAGGCAGTTTCCTATGGTAACTTGTTCTGTGAAATCGTAAACCACAGTGACAAATCAAAAGCCTGCCCCAAACTGTTTGCGGTATAGACTTGCCTTTCATCTTCACTGTCTTTGAACCATCCATACTTCTTCGCTCTTCCCTTCGTTGATCAAGAATCCACTGCACACGTCTGAATTCATCGATTGATACGATTGGTTCATGCGTTCCCTGTACATATACGAATTCAATTTCACCGTAGTTATCTACTTTCTTCTGTTCCAAATAATCCGGTGTGTACTGCTTGTGATACTGCATAATACCGCAATAGAAAGGATTCCCGAGTACATGCGCAATCGTCGTT
>JAGBGW010000157.1 GCA_017935825.1 Clostridia bacterium | reverse complement strand
GCACAGCAGGTGCAAAAGCCCGTGCTGCTTTTTTCCTCCAAAAGTGAGGCGGACGAGGCCGGTCACTTCCATGTGGAAGAGGGCAGCTACGGCATCTTTGAAAGCGCCCGCATCCTGAAAATGCACCACATTGGCTATCACCATATGCCTGCCTGCACCATCCGTCAGGTGGCATTTGAAAAAAACTACCGTACGTTTGTCAGTGCCTGCGCAGTGGTAAAATATGTATCTTCCCTGCGCGTGCTGCATATTGCATCCCTGTTTTCTCAAAGAGAAGCGCTTGGTGCGGATATTGAATCGCTTTATGATAAATTCGGTGTCAGTGTTGTACCCGTAAGCCCTGAGCGTTTGAAGGAAGAAACGGATAGTGTTCTTTCCAAACAGGGCGCCGACTGGGCGGCGACCATCGCCATGATCCGGCGCAAGATGGATTGCAGCTACGTTTCCGACGAAGTGGTGGGTACCATCGCCGCCATGAAGCTTTCCATTCAGAAGCTGTGTCTGGAATACGACTGCAGCCTCTGTGCGGTGGAATGCGAACCTGCGGTAAAGGACCTGTATCATCTGTACCCCTGCGTGGTGGGCGGTCTTCTTGTGGAAGAGGGCATCGGCTTTGTCTGCAACGGCGATTTACATGGCGCACTTGCAGCCGGTATGCTTCGCGCGGCAAGTGTTTCTCCAAGCCCCATCTTCATGGCGCGTTTTCAGGCATTGAACCCTGAAATGGAAAACAGCGTCCTTCTTCGCTCCTGCGGCTGTGCGCCCGTTGGCATTGTAAAAGAAGGTGTAACGCCCGTTCTTTCCGCAGGGGAGAACAACGACGGCGTTCCCGGTAGAGGCTTTTGGCGCATTCGTGATGGTATGCTGACCATGTGCCGTGTGGATGTACTGGATGGGGAATACCGCATCCTGACGGGTCAGATGGCCACCTGCGAAGGTCCCGAGTCAAACGGCACCTATGCCTGGGTGCGTACGGAAGACTGGATGTACTGGCAGGAAAAACTGCTGCAGGGCGGCTTTGTACCCAACATGAGCTGTGCTTACGGCAGTGCCGTGCCCGCGCTTTACCTTGCAAGTAAATACATGAAGCATATGACCTTTGAAGCTGCACTGCCCACCCAGGGACAGATCGAGGCTTGGCTTCGTCAGTGAATAGCATGAAAGAAAACAAAGAAAAAAACGTTCTGCCGCAGCATTCGAAACTGTACCCTGTGCTGACGGGCATCATGCGTGTGGCACTGGGTGTGCTGACAGGCATGCGCTTTACCTGCGACGAACGGGTGAAGGACTTGAAAAAAGGTGACGAGGCATTCATCGTACTTTGTCAGCATCCTTCCATGATCGATGCGGCAGGGGTCTTTCCAATGTTTGCCCCCCGCAAGGTCTACACCGTGGCAGGCAGATTTCAGTATATTGGAAAGAAATGCCGCAAGCTCTTTGAGATGCTGGGTGTCATCCCCAAACGTCAGTTTTACACCGACTTTGCCTGCGTGCGCAGCATGCTGGCGGTATTGAAGCAAAACGGCGTGCTTGCATTCATGCCCGAGGGCAGGATCAGCATGGACGGCGCCAACAGTCCCATTGAAGATTCCACAGGCGCCTTCGTCAAAAAATGCGGTGTACCCGTGGTGGTGCTGAAATTGGAAGGCTCCCATTTTGTCATGGGATCGTGGAGAAAACGGACGGTGCATCTTGGCCGCGCCCGTGCCAAGGCGTCTCTTCTTTTTGAAAAGGAAGAGCTGCAGGCACTTACCGCTTCCCAAGTCCACGAAAAGATCAAAGCTGCCCTTGCCTACAATCAGTTTGAATTGCAGGAAGAAAAAAGACCGAAGTACCTCGGTCGTCCCGTTGGCATCAGCACCAACATGTACCGCTGCCATGCCTGCGGCGGTGTGGGCACATTCACCGATGACGGAAAGCGTGTGACCTGCAGTGCCTGCGGCTATACGCTTCGAGTGGGTCTTGACCGTTTCTTCTATTCCGATAAGAAGGACGAAACGCCGGCATTTTCCAATCTTGCTGCCTATAACGCATGGCAGAAAGAAGTGGAAGAAGAATTCTGGAGAAAAGAAGATGTTCGCCTTGCCTATCCTGCCCAGTGCAGGAGCCGCAATGACGAGGGCGACTACATCAAAACCACGGACGGTATTCTGCAGCTGGATGCGGAAAAACTCATCTTTACCGATAAGCAGGGGGAGATCCTCTTTTCCCGCGATATGCAGAATATTTCCGGCGTATCTGCGGATTATACCCGTGCGCAGTTTACCATGTATGAAAAAAACGGCGCGCTGGAATTTCAGTTGCCAAAAGCGTATTGCATCGCACAGCTGGTCAACAGCATCGTGATCCTGCATAAAAAGGCAACGGCAAGTGATGAGGTGTCGGCATGAAGGCATATGCATTGATCGTTGCAGGCGGCACGGGCACCCGTTTTGGTGCTGACCGTCCCAAGCAGTATTTGCCCCTTGGCGATGGAGAAGTGCTCTCGTTCAGCTATGCGGCATTTTCTGCCTGCGAAGAGATTTCGGGTATCGTCATCGTTGCACAGGATATATGGCACAATCATGTGCGCGCGCTGTGCGATAAATGTGGCAGTGAAAAACTTCTTTGCATTGCACAGGCGGGGGATGACAGGCGTGCTTCCGTCCGCAATGGACTTCACATCTTTGAACAACTGGGTTTGGGAAAAGACAGCGTCGTGCTGGTACACGATGCCGCACGTCCGTTCCTGACAAAAGAAGTCATTATGGAAAACATTGCTTCGGCAAGTGAATTTGGTGCCTGCTGCACCGTGGTGCCGGCCACCGATACACCCATTGTGTCAGCGGATGGCAAAACCATCGATCAAATGCCGCCCAGAAGCACGATGTATATGAGTCAGACACCCCAAAGCTTTTCCATGGAACTGTTGATTCGTGCCCACGATACCGTGCCCACTGATGCACCCGATGTGACGGATGACTGCTCACTGGTGCGTGCGATCGGGCATAGCGTTCGCCTTGTGATGGGCACACAGCAACTTTTTAAGATTACACGCGCGCAGGATATGATCATGGCGCAGAATATACTGGAGGATTATTATGGCTAAGAAAAAAACGCAGGCACTGACCCGTGAAGTGTTGCAGAACGAAGTGTTTGCACTGCAGGGTTTCGCCCAGGTGAAAATCGGCGATCAGTGGAAGAAGACCTCTTATCACGATGCTGTTATGCCCAAAAACGGCGCGGTCATCGTCTGCGATATGTGGAATGACCACTGGTGCAAAGGTGCTGCACGTCGTGTGGCAGAAATGGCGCCCCATATTAACCGCCTTTTGAGGTTCATGCGCAATCAGGGTTTCCTTATCGTCCATTGCCCCAGCAATACCATGGAATACTACAAGGATCATCCTGCAAGAAAGCGCATTCTGACTGCACCGCAGGCACCTGCCGATCCGCCCCTGAAGGATTGGTGCGATCTTGATCCCGAGCGCGAAGATGTACTGCCCTTTGACGACAGCGACGGTGGCTGCTGCTGCGGCGAAAACTGCACCTACAGCCGTCCCTACACCCATCAGCACGACGCCATTGAAATCGATGAGGACCTGGACGTTATCGGCGATGGCTTTGAGGTGTACAACTACTTCCGCATGGTGGGCATCGAAAAGGTGTTCTACTGCGGTGTGCATGCCAATATCTGCATTCCCGGCCGTATGTTCGGCATCCGTCAGATGACCTATCAGGGCATCGGCTGCATTCTCATCCGCGACCTGATCGATGTTATGTACAATCCCGATATGCCGCCGTATATCGACCACTTTGACGCCATCGACCATATGGCATGGCATATGCAGAAATACTGGTGCCCCAGTGTCTATTCCAGTGACCTGATGGGCGGCTATCCCTTCCGCTTCCGCGAAGACTATCGTCTGTTCTAAAGGATTGGTTTCATGCAAAATAAGCAGAAAACACCCTCGCAAAGCTTTACCACCCAGGTACATATCGTAGGCCATGCTGATTTGAATGGCTATAAGCGCCTCTTTGGCGGCAAGATCATGTCCTGGATCGACATCGTGGCAGGCGTTGCGGCAAGAAGACATAGTGAGTGCAATGTCACCACCGTGGCGGTGGACGACCTGCGCTTTTTAAAGAGTGCCCGCGCTAACGATATGATCGTGCTGGAAGCAGCTGTGACTTATACGGGCAGAACCTCCATGGAAGTGCACGTAAAGACCTTTGTGGAGGAAAACAGCGGCGCCCGTACCCTCATCAACGACGCATACCTCGTCATGGTGGCGTTGGATGAAAATGAGCACCCTACCCCCGTACCCAAGCTGATCCCCGAAACCGAGGAGGAAAAGCAGGAGTACGAAGCAGGCAAAGCCCGTCAGGCGGCACGCCTTGCAAGAGCATAAAAAGCAGATGCCGCAGCAGGAATATCGCTGCGGCATTTTTTAAAAAGGAAGGGGGAAGACGTCAATGGCAATGTGGAACCCGTGGCGGGGCTGCAAAAAGTGCAGCGCAGGCTGCCTGCACTGCTATATCCATAAGGGCGATGCAAAGCGCGGCGTGGATACAAGTCAAATCGTGCTGACGGACGACTTTGAAAAGCCGATCCAACGACTGAAAAACGGTGCGTACAAGATGAAATCCGGTATGGTGTATCTTTGTTTTTCCACTGATTTTCTCATCGAAGAGGCCGACCCGTGGCGTGAAACGTGCTGGCAGATGATGCGGGAAAGACAGGACTGCACGTTCCTGTTTTTGACCAAGAGGATCGAGCGCTTTTTGGATTGCATCCCCGACGATTGGGGCGACGGCTATGAAAATGTGGTGGTGTGCTGTACGGTGGAAGATCAGGAAAATACGGACAGGAAACTTGCCATCTTTTCCAAACTTCCCATCAAACATAAATGCATTACCGCGCAGCCCCTGCTGGAAGGCATCGACATGGAGCGGTATCTGGACGGCATCGAACTGGTCGTTGTGGGCGGCGAGTCGGATAAAGAAGCGCGCGTGCTGGACTACGCATGGGTGCTGGATATAAGAGAGCAGTGCATCCGAAAGAACGTCTCCTTTGAATTTCGGCAGTGCGGCACCCACTTTATCAAAGACGGTGTGCAGTACAAACTGCAGGTAAAAGACCTGTGCAAACAGGCGAAAAAAGCAGGGATCGACTACAAAGCACAATAAAACAAAAGGCATGAGAATCATCTCATGCCTTTTAATTTTTGGTAACATTACACTTGCGATACCGAAGGTAGCGCAAATATCACATCGCGCAGCGATATATCACTTGCCTGCAAGGCAAATTTCACATTTCCGAAGGAAATATATCACTGATTCAGGCATTGCATGCCTGAATCACGCCCACCACATATCCGCGGCATCGTCGAAGGTGATGATATCGCGCAGGAATGCGATGGCTTTTTCAAGACCTTCTTCAATGCTCATCAGAAGATCCTCGTGTTCGATGGAAAGGGCACCTTCGTAGCCTACCAGACGAAGCATGCTGACGAATGCTTTCCATTCTTTTTCGGTGATGCCGTAGCCCACCGTGCGGAAGGTCCAGGGACGGGTGATGGCATTGCTGTAATGTGCCCAGGAAAGCACGCCCGAGCGTTTGATGTTGCCCTCGTCAAGGTAGGTGTCCTTTGCGTGGACGTGGTAGATTGCTTTGCCCAGTGCGCGGACAGCCTCTGCCAGGTCCATACCCTGCCAGATCAGGTGGCTGGGGTCGAAGTTTGCACCGATGGTGTCACCCACAGCCTCGCGCAGACGAAGGAGGGTATCCACGTTGTAGACACAGAAACCGGGGTGCATCTCAAGACCAATCTTGTAGATGCCGTGTGCATTGGCAAATGCAACAGCTTCTTTCCAGTAGGGGATCAGAACCTGGTTCCACTGATAGTCTGCAATTTCCTGAAAATCGTCGGGCCATGCGCAGGTGACCCAGTTGGGGGTCTTGTCCTCAGGGCAGCCGCCGGGGCAGCCGGAGAAGGTGAGGATGGTGTCGATACCCAGCTGCTGGGCAAGCCGTACCGTCTTTTCAAAGCATTCCTGATCTGCAGCTGCCACTTCCGCCTTGGGATGGACACAGTTGCCATGGCAGGAAAGTGCGGAGATCTCCATGTTGTACTTTGCAAGCAGTGCTTTCAGTTCTGCAATTTTTTCGGGCTTGTCAAGATAGTCGTCGGGATACAGATGAGGACCTCTGGTGCCAAGTTCCACCGTCTGCACGCCGCGTGCCGACAGCCATGCAAGTGCCTCTTCCAGCGTCATATGGGGCAGGGGAGCAGTAAACAAACCAAGTTTCATATACGTTCACCTCAATATGATATTGTACGACTATACGTTACTTGCATTATTGAGGGAAATTGCAATTCTGTCAATAGAAAAATGAATTGAGAAAAAGACCGAGGGTATACCATCGGTCTTTAGTCTGCCAATATTTTGTTGATGTAATTGAGCACGCGCTTTTTGTCCGCAGACCAAAGCGGCGCGATCAGATCCCGCTTTGCGCCGTCGCCCGTTAAGCGATGCACCACGATATGCGGGGGAAGGACATCGATACACTGCTTCAGAATGTCTGCATAGGATTCCATGGTAAGACATTCAAATTTACCGTCCAGATAGTCCCGCGCAAGGTCGGTGTTTTTCAGCACATGCAAAAGATGAAATTTGACGCCGTCGGTGCCTGCATCCACAGCATAGTTTGTGCTCTGTACCATTTGTTCGGGTGTTTCATGGGGAAGACCCAAAATCAGATGGGTGATGACATGCACACCGATGGATTTGAGATTTTTTACCGCATCAAGATATACCCGGTTTTCATATCCGCGGCGGATGTAGGAAATGGAATTTTCATGCATGGTTTGAAGGCCAAATTCCACATAGATGGGGATTTCTTGATTGAGCTTTGAAAGAAGCTCGATCACATCATCTCCAAGGCAATCGGGTCGGGTACCGATGGCAAGTGCGACAATGCCGTCCACCGCCATGGTCTGACGATAACGCGATTCCAATACATCCACGGGCGCGTAAGTGTTGGTAAAAGACTGAAAGTAGGCGATGTATTTGCCGCCCGAAATCTTTTTCTCTACCAATGCTTTTGCCTGTTCCAGCTGCTGTGCAATGCTGCCCTGTCCTGTAAAGGCGCTGCCGCCGTGGGCATCGCAGAAAATACAGCCGCCTGTGCCGCAGGTGCCGTCTCGGTTGGGGCAGGTAAAGCCTGCATCCACGCCCAGCTTATAGACCTTGCAGCCAAAGCGTGTTTTAAAATGCTCGTTTGCGCTTATATACATAGGTCAAATCAGTGTCTTTACAAGTTCCACCAAATAGGCAAAAAGCGGTGCAAACACCAGTGCAGGCAGATAGTTTGCCACTTTGATCTTGGTGATGCCTGTAAGATTAAGTCCCAGTGCAAGGATGAGGAGTCCGCCTGCGCAGGTCATCTCTGCGATCATGGAAGGGGAAAGGAAGGATCCCACCGCCATGGCAAGCAGTACCAGCGCACCCTGAAAGACGAACACAAAGCCTGCGGCGCAGATGACGCCCACACCCAGGGAGACAGAAAGCATCATCGAGGAGAAAAAGTCCAGAAAACTTTTGGTAAACAGCATCTGGTGATCGCCCGAAATGCCCGAGTTGAAGGAACCCACGATGGTCATGGAACCTACGCAGAACAAAAGACTTGCCGTGACGAAGCCTTCGGCAACGGATACTTTTTCATCCTTTTTGGGGAAGCGGTTCTGCACGGCGTCGCCAAGGCGGTTGATGCCGCTGTCGATGTCAAGCAAGGTACCCACCATGGCGCCAAACACCGTTGCGGCGATCAAAATCAGCACATTTTGCCCTGCAAGAAGACCCTGAATACCAAGGTATACCGTGCAAAGACCGATACCTGTCATAACGGCATCGGTAAGCTTTTTGGGGATGCCGCGCTTGCACAAAAGACCGATGGTGCTGCCCAAAATAACGGTGATGGTATTGACGATGACACCTAACATAACAACCTCCAAAATTGCAGATATTCTGCAACAATATGCAAAGATAACCTTATTTTATGCAGATGTTCAAAACATGTCAATAGCGCAACAAAACACTTGGAATTTAAGTTACAATCATGTATACTTAATGTAACTTTAATCCTGCGAAAACAATATTTTGTTTCCATGTAAATTTTTTTCAGGAGGTAGAATCTTTGGAACAGAAAAAACATAACGGCTGGGGGTCCACGTTTGGCTTCCTGATGGCAGCAATCGGTAGTGCCGTTGGTCTTGGCAACATCTGGGGCTTCCCCTACAAGATGGGCGCAAACGGCGGTTTTCCATTTTTGATCATGTATTTCCTTGTGGCGATCTTTGTAGGCTTCGTTGTCATGCTGGCTGAAATGGCACTTGGCAGAAAGACCGGCAAAGGTCCCGTCGGCACGTATTACGAGCTTTCCCGCCGCTATCGCTGGGTCGGCTGGTTCGGCGTACTTTCCGCTTTCATCATCACCAGCTTCTACAGCGTTCTTGGTGCATACTGCATCAAATACGCAGTGCTCAACATTGCTGACATCTTCGGCATCGAGGCACTGGGTTCTGCAGGTATGAACGGTGCTGAGGTCTTCACCGCACTGATCACCAACCAGCCCGAGGGCATGTTCTACACCTTCGTATTCATGTTCGTGACTGCTGCCATCGTTATGGGCGGCATCAAGAGCGGCATCGAGCGTTTCTCCAAGATCGTCATGCCCGTATTGTTTGTGATGATGGTCATCGTCATCATTCGCAGTGTCACCCTGCCCGGCGCAGAAGAGGGCATTCGCTTCATGTTTGACTTTAACCTGGAGCCTTTGAAAGAAAACTTCTTCGGCGTACTTTCCACCGCAGGCGGTCAGGTGTTCTTCTCGCTGTCCCTTGGTATGGGCATTATGATGACCTACGGCGCATACCTTGCACCTGAGCATAACATGCAGCGTGATACCATCGTCATCATCATCGCTGACACCATCGTTGCGATCATGTCCGGTCTTGCCGTGCTTCCCGCAGCATTTGCTCTTGGCGGCGAAGGCGCACAGCTGGCAGGTCCCAAGCTTCTTTACATCACCATGCAGAACGTATTCGATTCCATGGGTAAGTTCGGTCCCATCTTCGGCGCACTGTTCTACATTCTGGTTGTCATCGCAGCTGTTACTTCTTCCATCTCCCTTGTGGAAGTTGTCACCAAGTTCTTCATCGACCGTGCTAAGGTCAAGGGTAAGGAGCCCAAGCGCGGCGCCGTCACCTTCTGGTCCTGCCTTGCCATCACCGCACTTGCAATGGTCGTTGCAGCAGACGGTCTTGGTTCCAACGGTCTTTGGATCCCCGGTCAGAAAGTATTCGGCGTAGGTGCATGGAACTCTTCCTGGCTGGACTTTATGGATGCATGGTCCGAAGGTGTGATGATGCCCTTGGGCGCATTCTTCCTTTGCATGTTCGTTGCCTACGAGTACGGCATGGATCGCTTCGGCGAGGCCATTTCCCTTGGCGGTCACAAGTTCCGCGCACGTGGTTTCTGCAGCTTCTGCATCCATGTTATCGCACCCATCGGCATGCTGATGGTGCTCTATGGTCAGCTGACCTCCTTCTTCGGCAGCACGAACCTTGCACTTGGCGGCATTGCACTTGTGATCTACATCGTGCTTGCAATGATTCCCGTTGGCATTGCTCAGAAGAAGGGCTATTGCGATTCCTATCAGGTCATGGGCTTCTTCCTGTTCTCCGCACTGACCGCAGTTGTTCCTGCACTGGTCGTCACCATGTGCCTCAACGACCGCACCAAGTATCTTGCAAAATAAGAAAAAGCATAAAAACAGAGAATCCGTTTCGGGTTCTCTGTTTTTTGTTGGAACAATTCAACCCTTGCTCATGGGTTGATGAAAGATGGGGCAGTTGCTATAATAAATAAGTTGAAACTTTTGATACGTTGAAGAAAGGCAAAGGCTTTATGCGCTACGCAAGGGTACATGTGGATATCGCTGCCAAGGGGCTGGATCGGGGCTTTGATTACTATATCCCCGAGGACTACCCCTGTGCCGTCGTGCCCGGACTTTGCGTATCAGTCCGCTTTGGCCCGCGTACGCTGGAAGGTCTTGTCACCGACGTGCTGGATGAAACCGATGTGCCGACCGATAAGCTTCGTCCCTTGGGTCTTCCGCGCCTGGACGGTCGGGCGGTATCGGAAGAATTGATGCAGCTTGCAAAGTGGATGGCAAGGCAGTATCATTGTTCCCTTTCCACGGCACTTCGTCCCATTCTGCCGCCTGGCGCCAGAAGCGACAAAGCCCGTGCGGTGACGAGGATGTGCCCTGAACTGATCGTCACAAAAGAAGCGGCACAGCTTTTTATCGACACCTGTCCTGCAAGGTTTTCAAGACAGATCGCACTTGTATCGCTGCTTTTGCAGGATGCGGACCTTGCGGCTATCTCGCAGGCATTGCCCGACTGGCGACAGAGCGCAAAGTCTTTGGAGAAAAAAGGCATTGTGCGCATTGCCGCCCAGACCGTGGAGCGCACACCTTATGAGAACATCACAGCTTCCACCGAAGCCCCGAAACAGCTGACAGAGGCACAGGCTCGCGCCGTGTCACGCATTCAAAGCGCTGTTGCGGCAGGGCAGGGGGAGTACTACCTTTTCGGCGTGACGGGTTCGGGTAAGACGGAAGTGTACCTGCAATGCGCAAAGTACGCCATGGAGCTTGGCAAAAGCACCATCATCCTTGTGCCCGAAATCGCATTGACACCGCAAATGGTACAGCGCTTCCGTGACCGCTTTGGCGAGTCGGTAAGCGTACTG
>JAGBGW010000156.1 GCA_017935825.1 Clostridia bacterium | reverse complement strand
GGCGATGAAGGAGTAACCTCACATGACTCGAACTGATCCGCATTTGGATGGTTCTGTCCGGATCTTTTGGTCTCATCGGCTTCACCCTAACGTCCAGTTAAGGCGAATCCTCTTCAACCAAAATCTCTCGAACATTCCTCATCCAAATGTGCTTCGCAGTTTTTTCGGAGCAGATTTGAGTCAAGGCGAGGCGTTGGACGCAGGCAATCCAGGTCGGATTGCCAAGGACAAGAACGAAGCATGGGCGTAAATCCGCCCGAAAAAACCGAATCAATTCGAGTCATGTGAGGTTATTATGTATTGCATCAAATGCGGTAAATTCGTGCCCGACGGCAAAAACTTCTGCGGTCATTGCGGTGCAAAACAGGAGACGATACCCCAAGTTCCCGTGCAGCCCAAGCCTGTGCCGCAGCCTGCGCCGCAAGTTTATGCGCCCCAGCCTGCACCGAAAAAGCAGGGGCTTTCCAAAGGCGCGGTCATCGGCATCATTGCAGGCGCATCGATCTTTGTGCTTGCCTTTGCCGTGATTTTGCTGATCGGACTTTCCAATACCGTGGGGCGGGTGGAGGCGTTGGATCCCTCGACATTCTTTGACCAGATCCCTGACGTCACTTTTGACGAACCTGAGGAGTACGTCTTTTACTTCTCCGACGATCTGCCTGTGGCGGATGCGGTGCTGGACTACATCTCCATTCTCATCGATGACTACGGCATGGTCATCCGTGAGCAGGAAGTAGAAGAAGGCTCCATGGTGTTTGAACTTGGCAAGGGTGATTCCCCTCATAAAACCGTGCGCATCTACTGCGATCGCATGGGGGATAGCTATCAAGTGATCATCAGCATCGGCAAAAAGGTGACACTGGGTGGTTATGCTGTCTACGACTGGGGTGAAAGTGAATCTGCATCCGATGTGCAGGAGGAAACCGTGCCCCAGGTACAGCAGGAAGTTCCGGTTGCTACACCCACTCCCGCACCTACCCCCACGCTTGAAGTCGCGCCCACCCCTGCGCCCGTGCCCGAATATCCCGTACTGCCCGATCTTTCTGCGTTCCTTGGCGGCAATGCATCCCCCATGGATTCGGGTGATTATGGCGAGCATGTGATCGAAGCAGATTACAAACTTGGCATGTCGGACGGCTGGGAAGCAGGGCAGGAGTATGCACAGCTTTTGATCGGCAATCCCGCGTGGGGGCTTTCCCTTCGTGAGGCTTACGATGTGGACATGGTCTCGGGACCGATGAAAGTATATATCTTTGACTATGTGGGCGGCCATCGGGTGGAGCAGATGTCCACACGCTACTACGGTGTCGGTGATTATGTGTATGTGGAGGCAGATGTACTTGTGACGGTACATCGAAGTGGCTATGGCGGCTACGGTGCCATATCCATCAGCTACAGTGAAGATTTTACCATGGAGGATTTCGGCGACCGCGCAAGCTTCGTGCCCGAAGGTGCATCGGGCGAAAGCATCGACTTTGGCGGTACGAATAACGACTACAGCGGCCGTGCCAAGTGCGCCTATTGCGACAATGGCAGATGCGATGAATGCGGCGGCGATGGGTATGTGTACAGCTCTGCTTCGGGCAAAGATGACCGCAATTGTCCTGCTGCCTACTGCCTCAACGGCAGATGTTCCTACTGCGGTGGCGACGGATGGGTAGACTGATCGCGGAGCGATCAGTCAGTGAAATATTTGCTGCGCAAATGTGAAATACACCCTTTGGGTGTGTGAAATATTGCTTCGCAATGTGATATATTCCCGTTGGGAATGTGTAATGTTACTGATAAGTAAACGGAAAAACAGACGTATGGAGAAAATTCGTACGTCTGTTTTTTGATTTTATGGAGCTGGGATTCTATTGTAGGGCGGGGGCTCGCTCCTGCCATCGTAGGGATCGATCGCGTGCCCTTTGGGTATGCCCACATCGATCCGCACGCTGGTCATCTGCCGCAAATGTCCCGCAAAATCCCACCTGAAACGGCAAAACCACCGTATACAAAAAACGAATACCTATGCTATAATAAATGTAATATATCCGCAACGGAGGAAAATTATATATGGATATGAAAGAAAT
>JAGBGW010000017.1 GCA_017935825.1 Clostridia bacterium | reverse complement strand
CCTGGCGCAGGCAACGCTCAAGAATCGCATAGGCGCGGCCGCCGCAAAGTGCAGAACCTGCGATGATGTAGCTGCCATCAAGCAGGGGACGGCAGTCGATTTCATCGGTGTCGGGTACGCTGTGGGTCAGGCAGGAGATCTGGCTGGACGTACCGACGTTGACCAGGACGGTGTTTTCGGTATCTGCCACGGAGCCAAGGAAGCTTGCCTGATTGTCGCCCAGTGCCACGCCAACGGGGATGCCGTTGTAGTCGCCAACGAGGGTGTAACCACTGCATACTTCGGGGAACATGTCGTAATCAAGACCCAACTTTTCAATGGCTTCCTTGTCGAAGCAGTTGTTCTTCAAATCGAACAGACCAAAGCTTGCCGCATCGCTGGGGTGCATGATGGGCTTGGTCTTGCCTGCCAGCGTGATAGCGGCAAGGTCCATAATGGTGCAGAAGGTCACTGCATCCTCGGGCACACGGCCGTTGACCATGTCGTAGTAGTAGGTGACGGAGCCGTAACCCGTTGCCACGGGGTAGCCGGTCACTTCGCGCATCACGTCCACATAGGTCTTGCCATCTTTGTAGGGCAGATTGCCGCGGTCGTCCTGCCAGGTTGCAAGAACGCTGACGGGCTTGCCCTCTGCGTTCAGGTATACAAGACCGTGCATCTGACCGGTAAGACCGATGCTGACCACGGGCAGTCCCTCTGCCAGCAGGTCATCTGCGATGGACTTCAAAATCTCGATCAGACGGGAAGATTCCTGAATACGCTCCCATTCGTTTTCCGTCTGGATGAAGGTGTCGTTGGGACGGGTGTAGGATTTGATCATTTCGCCCGTTTCGGCATTGAGCAAAATGCCGCAGACGGAAGTGGTGCCGATGTCAAGACCGATAGAATACATGGATTGTCCTCCTGTTATGCTTCGTAGGGGTAAGCGCCGTACTTTTCGCACAGTGCGCGTTCTTCGTCGTTGGTAACGTATACGGCAGGTCTGCCGTTGTAAACACGGATGGCTTTTTCCAAAGCGTTGATAGAATGGGCACGAAGAAGAAGGGGTTCGTGCACCAGCATCTGGATGTGTTCCACCGCACGGGGGAGCATCTGCTCCTCATTTTCTTCGGGCAGGAAGACCTGAATCAGCTCTGCATCCTCGTCAGTATCTTCCATCGCCACGTCGCTCAATGCATCCAAGTCCTCATCTTCAATGGCTTCGATCACATCGTCGTTTTCGGGGTTGATGCTTGTGCCAAGCTCGAAATCCTCTTCCACATCCAGCACGATGGATGCGCTGCATACCGCATTGGTTTCACGTGCAGGCTTTTCCACAGGCGTTTTGTCCGCCAGCGCTGCTTTCAACGCGGCGATATAAGCAGGTGCGGTGCCGCAGCAGCCGCCAAAGATGTGTACGCCAAGATCCACCGCCTGCATCACTTCCTGTGCGAAGGCTTCCGCATCAATGGTGTACTTACCCTCGGAATCGGGAAGACCTGCGTTGGGCTTCAGAATGATGGGCTTATCCGTATGCTTTGCAAGTTCGCTGATCAGCGGCATCAGATCCTTGGGACCAAGGGAGCAGTTAAAGCCCATTGCCGCAACGCCGAGGGAATCCAGCGTCTGTGCCATGGCAGGTACCGTCACACCGACAAAGGTACGTGCGCTTTTTTCAAAGGTCATCGTCACCATGATGGGGAGCTTGGTGTTGTCCTTTGCAGCCAGCACACCTGCCTTGACCTCGCGAAGGTCGCTCATGGTTTCGAAGATGACCACGTCAGCACCTGCAGCTTCGCCTGCCACCAGCATTTCACGGAACAGATCGTAAGCCTTCTCATAGGGAAGTGTGCCAAGGGGCTCCAGCAGCTGACCCAAGGGACCGATATCCAGCGCGACCTTGGTGTCGGTGCCTTCGCATGCCTTCTTGGCAGCGGCAACACCTGCCGCCACAACTTCCGCCACGGAATATCCGCTTGCGGCAAGATTCAATCCGTTTGCACCAAAGGTATTGGCATAAATCAGATTGCTGCCTGCTTCCACGTATTGTCTTTGGATGCTTGTGACCACGTCAGCGTTGGTCAGATTCCAAAGCTCGGGACGGGAGCCGCCGGGAAGACCTGCCGCCTGCAGCATGGTACCCATTGCACCGTCCAGCAAAAAGAATTTCTTATTGTCCATAACTGTACTTTCCTCAAGCGTTTTCTATATTATACCGCCGAACAAGGAAAAATAAAAGTAGCATAAGGATTTAAGAACGAAAAAAGAGACAGAACACATAACGCATGTTCTGCCTCTTTTTTAACCAATCAAAACTTTCCGAAGGGAATCCTAACTTGGCGTAAGCCAACTTAAACTGTAAACGCCTAACTCTTATTCGGGGCATACTGCCCATACGCGTACGGGCAGACCCGTTGCGTTTTCAAAGCGAGGCCATGCAGCAAACAGGATCGCACCTGCCTCAGGTACCTGATCCAGATTGCACATTACTTCGATCTGCAGCTTGCCCTGGTCAAGCACGTAGCGCTCACATGCAAGATCCTCTGCTTCCACTGCCAGCATACTTGCATCGGTGTCCAGCGTCTCATGACCGTTGGCGGCAGCATTGCGCTCTTCGTACAGATACTTCAGTGCTTCCAGAGACCAGCCGGGGCAGTGCTCGCCGCCCTCCTCATCCAGATTGGAGAATGCCTCCATATCGGGCCAGCGCTTGTACCAGTCGGTGCGAAGCGCCACAAATGCGCCGTCGGGGATGGGGCCGTACTTTGCCTCGTATGCCTTGATATCGTCCACGGTGACGGCATAGTGTACATCCTCTGCCACCTGCTTGGTGATATCGATGACGCACAGCGGATACATCATATTGCCTGCACCGTAAGCATCGGACATGGCAGCATCGTGAATGAAATGAGCGGGAAAGTCGATGTGGGTGCCGAACTGACCGGGGAATTTAAAGGTCTGGATTTGGCACTCCAGCATGGGATTGCCCCAATCGTAGACCACAGTGCCAAGCTCTACACAGCCATCGGGGATGCCTGCCCAATAGGGGCTGTCGTTTTTCATGGAGTGGGAAAGCTCTACGATTTTGCCTGCGTTGAACTGTTTCAAAATCTCCCAAAGCGGATACATGGTGTAAACCTCCTTATGTATTTTGCGTATAAATGTTGTACTTATTATACTGACAGAAACGTCTGCGTGTAAAGAAAAATATAAGAAAAGCACCTGATTTACATCAAGTGCTTTTGGCCTTTAAGGCAGTTTGTGTTCGGTCAATATGGTTTCCTGCGTTGTTGCGGACCAATTGTTTCTGTTCCAAAGATTGTCTTTGACACTGACCCAATAGGAGGGGAAGAATGCATTGCCATTGTTCGTTTCAACATCAAATTCAAAGGATGTGATAATCAGCTGTTCATGTGCTGTTTTTTCTGTATCATCGAAAGCAATACCTGTAAAAGGATTGACCGGATCTTCAATTAGATCTTCGGTTGCCAGCATCACCACATCTGCATTTGTCATGAACGTATCCGAGGTTGTAAATTCATCCGCACCAAAATCCTTGACCATCAAAAGGGGATTGAACATCAAAAGATCGCGTACAGTTTTCTCATCCATATTGACAACAAAATCGGGCTGTGTTTTTAAATCTGCACCATGGT
>JAGBGW010000155.1 GCA_017935825.1 Clostridia bacterium | reverse complement strand
CGCCAAACGGATTTTTTCCGATCTGGAGAAAGGAAAATATAAACTGGTTTATGTGATGGTCAATCTGGTGCACGCGGCATTGGCGGCGCTGGCCTATACCAACGATATCTTCACCGGCTATGTCTTTATCGAGATCTGCACCATCGCCTCCTGCGCCCTTTTGATGGCAAGAAGCCACGGCAAGTCTCTTGTGGCCGCCACAAGATATATGATTTTCAGCTTGATGGGTTCCGGGTTGGTGCTTATCGGCATCATTTTGCTCTATTCCATCACCGGCCATCTTCTTTTTCCTCAAATGTATCAATCGGTGCAGAGCCTTTGGACTTCCGGGGAATATCGCATTCCTCTGACGGTTGCCATCGGGCTGTTGGTTTCGGGACTGGCCATCAAAAGCGGTCTTTTCCCCTTTCATTTTTGGATGCCCGATACCTACGGCTACGCCTGTGCGGCAAGTTCGGGTATTTTGTCGGGTATCGTGTCCAAGGGTTACATCTTCCTTTTGATCAAGATCATCTACCGCTGCTTCGGCACGGATGCATTCTATGCATCGGGCATTGACGATGTATTGTATATCTTCGGCGTATGCGCCATGATCTTCGGTTCCCTGGAAGCACTGCGTGAAAACGAGATCAACCGCATGACCGCATTTTCTTCCGCCGCGCAGATCGGCTATATCTACATGGGCATCGGTCTTTCCCCCACGCTGGGCATGACGGCGGCGATGTTTCACATCGTCTTCCATACCATCACAAAGCCCATGCTTTTCCTTGCAAACGGCAAACTGGTGGAAGCATCGGGCAATATGGGACGATTCCACGATCTTCGCGGTTCTGCACTGCGCAACAAGATGGCCGGTGTTGCCTACTGCGTGGGTGCCATGAGCATGGTGGGCATCCCCTCCATGATGGGATTTGTCTCCAAGCTTTTGTTTGCACAGGCCGCCATTGAAGGAAAGCTGAAGATGGTGATCACGCTTTGCGCCCTTGCACTGAGCACGATCTTAAATACCATGTATTTCCTTCGCACGATCATTACGCTTTATGCGCCGCCCGCCCACGATGTGCAGGCTATGCCCTCCGTCAAGCGGGGCAGTCAAAAAGGCTTTGCATTTGTATCGTTCATCTTTATCCTGCTGAATCTGTTCTTTGGTGTCTATTCCCAGCCGCTTGTTGAATGGATCCGCATGGGTCTTGTCTTATAAGGAGGACTTTTATCATGACTATGATCTTGGCAGTTGTTTTGCCGATGCTGGCAGGTGCCCTTCTGCCCTTGGTAAAACCGAAGAACAGAACCTTGAAGCTTGCCTGCATTACGGCTGTACTTGCACTGGAAGCTGTGCTTTGTCTTTGTCTGATCCTTGCACCGCAAAAGGACATCACCATCTGGCATATGACGGACAGCCTCAGCGTTCGTCTTTGCAGCGACATGCTTTCCAAGCTTTTTATGGCGCTTTTTTCCTTCGGCTGGCTTCTGGTGGCAATCTTCTCTTATGTCTACATGAGGCATGAGCATGACGAGGATCGCTTCTATGCCTTTTATCTTTTGAGCGAAGGAGCACTCATCGGCATGAGCCTTGCCGCCAATTTGGTGACGATGTATGTCTGCTTTGAGCTTGTGACGCTGTTTTCCATGCCGCTTGTACTGCACTCCATGACCCGCGAGGCCATCAGTGCGGCTCTGAAGTACCTGTTCTACTCCATCGCAGGTGCATTTATGGCACTGCTTGGCATCTTCTTTTTGTCCTACTACTGCGGCGGCGATTTTGTCGCAGGCGGCAATCTTGATGTCTCCCTGCTGCAGGGCAAGGAAAACCTGCTTTATTTCGTGATTTTCCTCACTGTGGTGGGCTTTGGCACAAAGGCAGGTATGTACCCCATGCATGGCTGGCTGCCCACGGCACACCCGGTGGCACCTGCACCTGCATCGGCGGTTCTTTCCGCGCTGATCGCAAAGGCCGGCGTACTTGCCATCATCCGCGTACTGTTCTACAGCGTGGGCGGCAGCTTTATCCGCGGCACATGGGTACAGACCACGCTGCTTTGCCTGTCGCTTTTGACGGTCTTTATGGGTTCGATGATGGCATTCCGCGAGAAGGTCTTCAAAAAACGTCTTGCCTATTCCACCGTCAGCCAGATTTCCTATATCCTTACCGCACTGTTCCTTTTGACCGAAGGCGGTTTTCAGGGTGCCATGCTGCACGTGGTCTTCCATGCTGTGGTCAAGACCTGCCTGTTTTTGACCGCAGGTGCCTTCATCTTCTACACCGGCAACACCCGTGTGGATGAATTCAAGGGGCTTGGCAAACAGATGCCCGTGATCCTGTGGAGCTATACCCTTGCCTCCATCACACTGATCGGCATTCCCCCCACGGGCGGCTTTGTCTCCAAGTGGTACATCGCATCCGCCGCACTGGACAGCGGTCTTGGCGTATTCTCCTACCTTGTTCCCATCGTGCTTTTGATCTCCGCACTGCTGACGGCAGGGTATCTGATGCCCATCAGCATTGATGCCTTCTTCCCTTCCAAGGATGCAGCAGTCAAAGCAGAGCGCCGCGAAAGCGCACTGATGTGGGTACCCATGGTGATCCTTGCAGGTATTGCTGTGTTCCTTGGCATGTTCTGCAATTCTCTTTGCGGTTTTGCAGGCACACTTGCACAGCTTGTACTTTGATCGAGGCATTTTATGAGCAACGCATTTTTGCTGATACCGATCTTATTGCCCATGCTGTTGGGCGGCTTGTTTGCACTGCTTCCATTCCACCGCGAAAAAGCAAAAAAGCTGTATCTGATCGCATCCACGCTCGCCACTTCGGCGATCATGATCTTCCTGATCCTTCGCACAAACAACGAGCTTTTTGCACTGTTTACGTTTTCGGGCGATCTTGATATTGCGCTGAATCTGGACGGCCTTGGCAAGATCTTCGCTTTTCTTGTCTGCGTGCTTTGGCCGCTGACGACGATTTATGCACTTGAATACATGAAGCATGAATCGCGGCAAAAGATGTTCTACACCTTTTTTCTTTTGTCCTACGGTGTAACGCTGGGCATCGCCGCAAGCGGAAATCTTTTGACACTGTACTTCTTCTATGAACTTTTGACCCTTTGTACACTGCCCCTTGTGCTGCAGCCCATGAACAGAGCCTCCCGCAGAGCAGGACGATCCTATCTTCTGTACTCCATCGGCGGCGCGGCATTTGCCTTCATCGGCATGGTGTTCGTCTTTACCTACGCAGGCGGCGCACCGTTTACCATGGGCGGCATTTTGTCCGATGCAGCCTGGAACAAACGGGATATGCTTCTGGTGGTCTATGTGGCGGCATTCCTTGGCTTCGGCGTGAAGACCGCTGTGTTTCCGCTTCACGCATGGCTGCCCAAGGCAAGCGTGGCACCCACGCCTGTGACGGCACTTCTTCACGCGGTGGCTGTTGTCAAGGCAGGCGCGTTTGCAGTGATCCGCCTTACTTATTACTGCTTTGGCACGGAATTTCTCTTTGGCACCTGGGCACAGAACGTGGT
>JAGBGW010000154.1 GCA_017935825.1 Clostridia bacterium | reverse complement strand
TGTTGATATCAAGCAGGGTCACTGCATCGTCCGATACACAGGCGCCGATGTACTCACTCAGTGCACCATAGATATCCACCTCACAAGCAACGGGAATGCCCTTTGCAGCAAGACGGGAGTTGACGTAGCAAGGCTCAAAGCCGAATGCCTCGGGGAATGCGGGCCAGCACTTGTCTGCAAAGACAACGTACTCGCGTGCACCCTTATGCGCCTCTGCCCAGTCAAGCAGGGTCAGCTCAAACTGTGCCATGCGCTCGCACAGGTCGGGATAGTAACGACCCTCGCCCATTTCCTCTTCCATCTCTTTGACGATATCGGCAATGCGGGGATCGCCTGCGTGTGCCTTGTAGGAAACAAGCAGGTCAAGCTCGGAATTCTCCTCGATTTCCACGCCCAGTTCATACAGACCCTTGATGGGCGCATTGCATGCAAAGAAGTCCTGGGGACGGGGTCCGAAAGTAATGACCTTCAGGTTCTTGACGCCAACGATGGCACGTGCAATGGGTACGAATTCGCGGATCATAGCTGCCAGTTCCTCGGCAGTACCCACGGGGTACTCGGGGATGTAAGCCGGGATGTGGCGCATGCCAAGGTTGTAGGAGCAGTTGAGCATACCGCAATAGGCGTCGCCGCGGCCGTTGATCAGGTCGCCATCGCCTTCTGCTGCTGCAACGTACATGCAAGGACCGTCGAACTTTTCTGCGATCAGGGTCTCGGGCGTTTCGGGACCGAAGTTGCCAAGGAACACAACCAGTGCATTGCAGCCTGCGGCTTTGACGTCAGCCACAGCCTTCACTGCATCAAGTTCATTTTCCACCGTTACAGGGCACTCATAGATGCCCTCGCCGTATGCGGCAACGATTGCCTCACGGCGGCGGATGGAAAGTTCAATGGGGAAACAGTCACGGGAGACTGCGACGATACCAAGTTTGATTGCGGGGATATTCATGGGCACTTTCTCCTTACGAGGGTCTTGAGACAAAACTCTGACTTACAATCAGATGGAATCTGCGATGTTGATGTTCTCGCCGCGCATGCCGACACGAACGCCGCTCTTGGCTTCATTGGAATCAGGATGAGGCAGGAGCCACTTATTGCGTGCGGTGAGGATCTCATCTTCTGCGTTCTTGATTTCGATCTCAGGACGCTCGGTGTTGGTCAGCCAGGGCAGTGCAACCAGTACGCGGAAGCCCTTTGCGGGGTCGCAGTGGCAGGGTGCATAGTGCAGGGAAGTTGCGAACACTTCGATCAGAACGCCCTTGGGGCAGCGGAATGCCTTGATGGTGTCGGTGTCAAGGATGCCGTCCTTGATGTCTGCCTGCAGACCAAGCAGCAGGATGAAATCTTCGGTACCAAGGTTGAACTCACTGTCACGGTGATATTCCAGTGCGTTGAGCATGGTGTTGTGGCCGTTGCACCAGCCAAGCTGGGTGGGCATGCCGCCGTAGCAATGGTCACGGATGACTTCTGCTGCAGGCAGGTTCTGCAGTACGGGATCGGTGGGAACATAGCCTACTGCCTCGGGCAGCGGAGTGGTCTCAAGTGCGGTGAGGATCTCAGCAACAGCATCATCCAGACCGGTTACGACCTGACCATAAGCCTTAAATTCAGGGTCCAGTACAGAATAGATTTTCATAGGTTTTCCGTTCTCCTTTTTGATTTTTGATACAGCAATCTCTTCGTCTGCCGATAATCAATCAGATATGAAATTTTGCCGTGAATCAATCTACACACATCATACAACATCTTGCATATAAGCACAATATCCTTATTGGTGAAAATATCCTTTCTTTGCTTATTCTTTTATAAATTTAAGTATTCTCATTTCAACACATGATTTAATACTAAAGACAATTTCTTTTCCAGATTCAAATAAAACTTTTACTTGTTTTTCGTCACTATCAACAATACTTCCCATCCCATATTTTTTATGTCGTACACTTTGTCCATGTCGATGTAGCTTTTTTTCATAGTGAACATCACCATATCGTCCAATTCTTGCAGGAACCAAGGTTAAACCAAGTTTTTGCGCTGCATAATAACGCAAGTATCGATCTGTCACTATGTATTTATCATCTTTACACGCTACAACAATCGGCTCATCTAGTTCACCATAATTCCTGTAATACTCAATAATCTTTTGAACTTTACGTTGCGAAGGTTCATCAAACGCCTTCTCATCGACATATATATCTTTTAAGGCTATAAGTTTGACTCCATCAAACGGATGCACTTGATTCACTTTCTTCCGCTCAACCGAATCTTTTCTTACAGCTTTGGTTCCAAATTCTTTTTTTTCTATATTTTTTCTCTTATATTCCATGCAATGTGCTGAACCAACACATTTCATATTACGTTTTTCACAATAGCCATCTTTTTTAATAAAATAAATACAATTTCGTCGATGTCTACGTTCATCGCCTTCTTCACGCCGCAAAACTTCCACATGCCACGGTGTACTTGTTAGTCGTTCCGCCCCCATTGCAATCGCCCTTTCTATATCAAATCCAACGTAATATCTTAGTTCAAATGTATCACAACACACTAACTAATACAAGAAAAAGCTCTCTCAACCAATGGTTTAAGAGAGCTTTTGCACTTATCTTAGTTTCTGCGCTCTGCCTTGGCTTCGCAGTACAGGCAGCGATAGGTACCGGACTGCTTGTCGGTCAGGCGGAATACATGGGAAAGATCCTGCTCCACGCTGGTGATGCAGCGGGGATTTTTGCACTTCAACACATCGCGAAGTTCAAGGGGCAAGGTCAGTGCCTTCTTTTCCACAAGCTGACCGTGACGGATGATGTTGACGGTGGCATTGGGATCGATCAGACCGATGACGTCAAGGTCGATATCCAGATTCTCGGAGTCGATCTTGATGATATCCTTTGCGCCCATTTTGCCCGAATGTGCATTGGTGATCAGTGCAACGGGACAATCCAGATTGTACAACTGCAGGAGATTGTAGATCTCCATGCTCTTGCCGGCTTTGATGTGGTCGATGACGACGCCGTTTTGAATGGAATCAATATTCATTATTCAATCTCCAAAAGTTTGAGAATCAGTGCCATACGGATGTACTTGCCGCAAAGCGCCTGACGGAAGTAGCATGCACGGGGATCTGCGTCAATGGAGGTATGGATCTCGTTGACACGGGGCAGCGGATGCATGATGGAAAGGTCGCTCTTTGCGTTGTGAAGCTTATCGGGCGTGAGGATGTACATATCCTTCAGGCGCAGATAATCTTCCTCGTTGAAGAAGCGCTCTTTCTGTACACGGGTCATGTAGAGGATATCGAGCTCCGGCATGACAGCTTCCAGATCACGGGTCTGCACATAGGTGATGCCCTTCTTCTTCAGGACGTCCTTTTTGACATAGCTGGGCAGCTTCAGTTCATCGGGAGAGATCAGAACGATCTTGATGCCCTCATAGCGGCTCAGTGCAGTGATCAGGGAGTGTACGGTTCTACCAAACTTCAGATCGCCGCAGAAGCCGACCGACAGGTTATTCAGACGTCCCTTTTCACGGGTGATGGTCAAAAGGTCGGTCAGGGTCTGGGTGGGATGGTTGTGACCGCCGTCGCCTGCATTGATGACGGGCACGCTTGCTGCCATGGATGCAACAAGAGGTGCACCTTCCTTGGGATGACGCATGGCGATGATATCGGCATAGCAGCTGACCGTGCGCACGGTGTCCGCTACGGATTCACCCTTTGCAGCAGAGGAGCTCTGTGCTTCGGAGAAACCAAGCACCTGTCCGCCCAGTTCGTACATTGCGGCTTCAAAGCTCAGACGGGTACGGGTGGAAGGTTCAAAAAACAGCGTGGCAAGCTTCTTGTAACGGCACTTTTCGCGGTATGCTTCGGGGTGCTCGATGATATCATTTGCCGTAGCGATCAGCTCGTCGATTTCCTGCGTGGACAGCTCGAGGATATCGATCAGGCTTCTCATTTGTTGCCTCCGATCCAGCTTTCATCGGAAGGATTGTTGCGGAATGCGATCAGGCGTGCAACGTCCTCTTCCTTGATGTAGCCATCCTGTGCTGCGATGCGTGCGATGACGTCGAAGTTGGTAAGAGAAACGTTCTTGACGTTTGCTGCTTCCAGACGCTCAAGGCCACGCTTCATGCCGTAGGTGAAGATGGATGCGATACCAAGAACCTCTGCACCTGCTTCGCGAAGAGCATCGACGACCTCGATGCAGCTGCCGCCGGTGGAGATCAGGTCTTCCACAACGACGACCTTCTGGCCGACTTCCAGCTTGCCTTCGATCTGGTTGTTGCGGCCGTGGTCCTTTGCGCCGCCACGGACGTAACCCATGGGCATGCCCATGATGTGTGCGCTGATTGCAGCGTGTGCGATACCTGCGGTGGAAGTACCCATGAGAACCTCTGCCTCGGGATATTCAGCGCGGATGATCTCTACGATGCCGTTTTCAACGTCGGTGCGAACCTCGGGTGCGGTGAGGGTCAGACGGTTGTCGCAATAGATGGGGCTCTTGATGCCGCTTGCCCAGGTGAAGGGATCTTCAGGGCGAAGGAATACTGCGCCGATGGACAGAAGACCGCGAGCGATCTTTTCCTGCAGAGCTACAACTTTTTCGTTTTCCATTTTACGTTTCCTCCAAATATTTAATTACAGAGCACGGGTGAATTCATCCATGCAGCGGCGATATGCTGCAACAGGATCTTCGGCTGCGGTGATGGGACGGCCAACGACGATGTAGTCGGAGCCGATCTCGTTTGCGCGAAGAGGAGTGGTAACGCGAACCTGGTCACCCACTGCGTTTTCAGCAAAGCGCACGCCGGGCGTTACGGTCAGGAACTGCTTGCCGCAGCGGTCATGAACCTTGCCGGCTTCCAGGGGAGAGCACACCACGCCGTCCAGACCGGCGTTCTTGGCCGTCTCG
>JAGBGW010000153.1 GCA_017935825.1 Clostridia bacterium | reverse complement strand
ATGGAGGGCAGGATCAGCTTCAGCTCGCCGCCGGGCAGCAGGATCTCCGCAGTACCCACGATCAGGGGCGCACGCAGCTCCTCCGCTGCGGCAATGGCAGCCTCTGCCATATCGGTATCGGTGGTGTTGAACAGACCGACGCCGTATTTGTTTTTTTGTGCATCCTTCAAAACTTCATTCAGATTAACAAGCATTTTCCTATCTCCTTATCAAATTATTAAAGCGTTACGCGCTCGTGGGTGGCGATCAGATCAAAAATGTAGTCCTTATCCCGCATGCCGCTGACAGAGTCCACAGCCGAGAGGTTGCAGCAGGCAGCGCCCGAGGCAAATTCCAAAATCTTTTTGTCGTCAAAGCCCTTGTAAATGCCGTACAGACAGCCTGCACAGAAGGCGTCTCCTGCGCCAACGGTGCCCTTGATATAGCCCTTTTCCAACTTGAGGGAGGGAACAACGGTAAATTCGCCTGTCTTGTTCAGGCAAAAGCCTGCCTCAGGGCAGTGCACGATCACGCGCTGGCCAACGCCCTCGGCCATGATCATTTCCATGGTCTTTTTGATGTTCTCGATGATGATCTTACCGTTCTCGTCACGGGGCGAGAGACCCGAAATGCCGCAGGCCTCGATCTCGTTCATAAAGGCGTTGTCGGTGTAATGCAGGGCAGGGATCACCTTTTCGGCGAAAAGCCCGCTGCTGTCGCTGACCACATCAATGGAGGTGAGAATGCCTGCAGCCTGCAGATCCTTCAAAAGTCGTGCCATGACCGTTCCGTATTCGGGGTCCTCTGCATCCAGTGCATCCATCATCAAAATATAGGCCACGTGTATCATGCGGCAATTCATGGTGGAAATGTCTACGTCGGCAGGGCAAAATTCGGCGTTGGCACCGCGGTAATGGAAGAAGGTGCGTTCTCCCGTTTCCTGCACGGTCATCACGTCGGTAAAGCTGGTGCCCGCCGTTTGCGAGACCAATACTCCGCTGACATCTACGCCGCTTTGGCGGAGCTCATCCACGAGATAACGCCCGTTGCTATCGTTGCCTACACGCCCCACAGCGTTGACCTTCAGCTCGCGGTCCATCTTGGCCAGATCAATGCCCACGTTGGGCACGTTTCCGCCAACGGCGTGGGAAACGGAATAAATGGTGGAAAGCATATTTTTTTCGGGGTAGGAGCTGATCAGCTTGATGCGATCGTCCACCAGGCTGCCTGCAACGGTGATGCCGCAGCGCTCGCTCATCATCAGCGTGTCCACAGTGGTACCGAGAATACGGGAAAGGCTGAACAGCTGCGTGATCTCGGGGTAGCCCGCACCGCGCTCCCATTTGCTGACGGTCTTGTTGCTGACGCACAGCATTTCGGCAAGCCGCGTCTGTGTCAGCCCCTGCTTTTTGCGCAGGCGCGCAATGTTGGCGCCAAGCTGCAGTTCGGATGTTTTTTGTGCCATAAAAAATCTCCTTTTCAGCGATTTCTGATTTGATTATACCTCTTTGAGGGAGAAGTTGTCAACCGACTTTGAGTAGAACAAATGGGGGAAGCTGAAAGAAAAGTGTCTACGAATTGCAGATTTTTTCGTGCAGACGCAGTCTGCCGTAGGCGATGCATAGCCCTTTCCGCGTCATTCTGAGCGGAGAGTAGGAATAAAAGGGGAGTGAAAGAAGTAAACGACCTTTGCGCAGTCGAACTTTATTTTGCCGGGGCAGGCAAAATAAAGTGTTGAGCCTTAAGGGCGAAACAGAATCTCGCGGAATATTTTATGCGCACCCGACTTGTGTGAAACAGAAAGCAACCAAGCGCCCAATGAGCCTTAACAAAGTGCTTCCGTGAGATTCCAAAAGCACTACCGTGCTTTTGCTCATCAAAACGCGCAAGCAAGCCGCGTCATTCTGAGCGGCAGAAACATCACGGTGTGATGTTTCGAAGTCGAACTCCCAAAAACGTGCAATAAATTGCGCGTTTTTGAGAGCAAAACCGCAAAGCGGTTTTGGAATCTCGCGTAGAAGCCGTACATCCCTGTGCGCGAGCTCCCACTCGCCCTTAAGGCTCGTGTTTTTGTTTGCCTATCACGGCAAACAAAAATTCGACTCCGTGGAGGTTGTTGCTATTATACGTTAGCCCGAGCAAGCACTCTCCACTTCGCTCAGGATGACGCGCAAACAAAGTGAGCTCGTCATGGTATGATTGCGTTGAGCGAAGCGATTTCCATGGTATGACGGCACAGAAATGCGCTTTTTCGGATATTTTTTCGACTTGCTCTTTACAAATCCACCCATTTATGTTAAAATGAGGGTGCGACACAACTACATAACTTCTCAACAGAGTGGGCATTTTTACTTATGGTAAAAATGCAGGCTCTTTTTTCGCCTACTCGTTGGGAGGGAAAGTTGTGTCGCAGCAATCGAGCTATGCGTTTTTCGGTGCGTAGCTTCGGCTGCGCACTTTTTTGTTGTTTGAGGAATAGCATGGCAGACATGGCCTTTTGGGAGAAATTATATAGTACGCTCTTAACGGAGGAAAGGGCGGAGGAGCTGCGACAGTGCTTTGAGGAGGTCTTGCTGAAGCAAATTGAGGATTGGGCGCAAGAAATCTTGAACGGTATCAAAGAGGAAGTGCTGAAAAAAGCACGAACAGGAGATTATACGGTTGTTAACAGAACGCGTTGCATTAAGGGAGACTACGGTGCTGCTTGTGGAGATGTTGCATGCGATTCAGCCTTGTATGCAGTTCTTTTGAAAATGGAAGCAACTGCTTTGTTAGATCGATATCGCGAGCTGCGATGTACAGAATTACCAAATGGGAATAAGCGCCTGTACTTTGATGCCTTGTGTCGGAGAGACCGCCGTGTTTATCGCTGGGGACAGTTTGGCACGGTGTTTTCCCGGCGAATAGAGAAATTTTGTGCGGACGAGTGGATCAAAGTTCAGTTTGTGTCGCCACGAACTGCGCGATATAATACGGATAAGTCGGAACAAAAAGAAATGCATATGTATTATACCGTTCTCATTTGATCTGTTAAGTTTTCCGGTGGGAAGATTGAATTGTTTTTGGCGGATGCCAAAAACAAGAAAGAAGGGCAGCCCCTTTTTTAAAAGGGGTGCCCTTCTTTTTATGATCTTGAAATCAGCAGGGAATTAATACATTCCGCCGCCCATGCCGCCGCCGTTCATGGCAGCAGCTGCTGCAGCCTCAGCTGCAGGGTCCTTCTTGTCGGCAACCACGCTCTCGGTGGTGAGCACCACAGAGGCGATGGAAGCGGCATTCTGGAGTGCGCTGCGAGTCACCTTGGTGGGGTCAACGATGCCTGCGGTCATCATATCGCAGTACACCTCGTT
>JAGBGW010000152.1 GCA_017935825.1 Clostridia bacterium | reverse complement strand
GGCGGATGAAGGAGACGTTGCCGGGCTCGCCGAAATGGATCTTGATGGCAACGAATTTGCCTTCAAAATCGATCTTGTCGATGCCCGCCATGCGGATGAGTTTCTTCAGTTTGGAGGGCATGTCGATGCCGTTGGTGGAACGGAAATCCGTGAAATAAACTTTTGCTTTTTCCATGTGTCGTTACCTCTCATGAAAATAAAAATATGTTTTGTTTCACACCATAAGCGCAGCAAAGATGTTCTTTGCCGCGTATTCATTGTGATGTTGAAACGTTTTGCATTTCTTCGATTTTACTAAAGCCTGTTTTTAACGTCAATAGTTTTGGCTTAAAGAGTAAAAAAGTACTTAAAAGCCCAAGATTCCTTGGGCTTTTAAGTGTTATCAGTTTGCAGTTATGAATTCGCTTGCGCGAATGCTATGATGCCCTTCGGGCAGTTTTGGTTGGTCAGAATTTTTATTTATCATCTTTCAGGGTTTTTACGGAAGATACCAGCATTCGACGAAGTTCAATGCAGTTGTTTCGGAAACTGACGAATTCAGCTTCACTGATGGATTCTGTCTCATAGAGCAGTTCCAGCCAATATTCACTTTCGTTACACTCTTTCAAGGCAATTTCAAATTTTGAAATAAAGTCCTTCGTTCCCTGTGCATATCGGGCTTCATGAATATTGGCGCCAATGGAAGTTCCGCATCGCAATAATTGCTGAATCAGAACGCTCTCAACGCGGTTGTCGCGAAGTTTTCTGCAAAGCAGCACGATCCGCTTTGCAAACGCCTTGGATTTATCTCTCAAAATACTATCAGACATATCGCCACCTATAAACAGAGTGAAGTCAAATATGCTTGACTTCACTCTTAATACACAATTTAACTTTGCCGCAAGCAAATCATAACTGCGTGCAGCGCATCATAACTCATAGCTGATTTCGCAAATCGTGCGTTTCAGTTTACAGTTTTCAGTTATGAATTTGCTGGCGCAAATGTTATGCTATGATAATTTCTTGCGAAATCACCATAGTTGTCAGGTGTAAAATCTTATTTTACACCTGACGGCATCGGCTGGGGTGTGGTGGAAGGACCGGTGCAATACATCTTGCCGTTTTCGTCCCAACCCATGCGGTCGATGCAAACTGCGCGGTCCCAGCCGCCTGCGCCGGAAGAGGTGTGGATATGGTAGACCACGAACATCTCCTTGCCGTCGGGAGACCATGCAACGGAGTTGTGACCGGGGCCGGACACACGGGGATAGTCGTGTTTCATAATGGGGTTGTCCTCATATTTTACGAAGGGACCCATGGGATCGTCTGCCACTGCGCAGCCGATGCCGTAGTGTTTCTCCTGGAAGAAGTTGCCCGAATACATCATGTAGACCTTGCCGTCATGCAGAAGTGCCAGTGCACCTTCCTGCCAGCGGCGGCCCGTGGTGGGTGCGGAAAGACCTTCCCATTCCTGATCGGGAACAAGCAGGAGTTTCGGTTCGCCTACGCAGTGCGTGCAGTCGCCTGCAAGCTTGATGCCGTAGATATGTGCTTCCTCCCAGGGACCGACCTTGTGCTTGTAGCAGCAGCGGGAGAAATACAGCGTGAAATTGCCGTCCTCGTCACGGACAACATTGCCCTTGTCGTCACGCAGAAGGTCCACGTCGATGATGGCGTATTCCAGCTGAAGCAGGGGCTTGTCGCCGGTTACGTCCTTGAAGGGACCCCAGGGATGATCGCCCACGGCGCAGCCAAGGCAGAAGTTTTCTTCTTCATTATTGGGGTTTACCTTGTAATGTGCGCTGTAGAAGAAATAGAACTTGCCGTCGATCTCGTAGCATTCGGGTGCCCAGAAGTTCTTCTCGCCCCAGACCGTCTCATCCACGTGGTAGCATTCGCCAAGGCATTCCCAGTTGACCAGATCATCGCTGACCCAGGACTTAAAGCCGATGAAGCCATCGCAGCTGGATGCATAAAGATAGTAGCGGCCGTCGCTTGCGCGAAGCACAAAGGGATCGCCGATGCCCGTGATGCCCACGGGATTGGTATAAGTTGCTTGTGCCATAAAAATTCTCCTTGCAAAAGTATTTTGTGTTTTTCACGTGCGGTTCAAAAGAACGATTGTTACCTTCATTGTACAATAAACACCTGTGTTTTTGCAATAAAAACGGTTGTGTTTTCCCCGTTCCTTTGCGATAATATATTTAATGAAAGTTTCCGTACAAACGGGACGAAACAACACGAAAAACGAGGTTTATTCTATATGCAGAGCATCGAACGTTGTCAGGCAGGCAAGACGGGCAATTTCCGTTACGCCGTGCTGGACTTTGACGGCACCATCTCCCTTGTGCGCGAGGGTTGGCAGCAGATCATGACTCCCTTCTTTGCAGACGAGCTTTTTGCTACCCCCGGCGGCAAGGACATGGGCTATGATGCATGCTACCTTGCCGCAAAGGAATTTATCACCCTTTTGACCGGCAAGCAGACCATCTACCAGTGCATTCATCTGGTGGAGGAGATCACACGCCGTGGCGGCAAGCCTCTGGAAGCACAGGCATATAAGGATGAATATCATCAGCGCCTGCTGGATCGCATCAACCATCGTCTGGACGGTCTGGAAGATGGCTCCATCGACCCTGAAACCTTGACCGTACCCGGCTCCTACGACCTTTTGCAGATGCTCCTTGACCACGGCGTCACCCCCTATCTTGCAAGCGGCACCGACGAGCCCTATGTTTTGAACGAGGCACGACTTTTGAAAGTCACGCCCTATTTCGGTGAGCACATCTACGGCGCACAGACCGACTACAAGACCTTCTCCAAAAAGATGGTCATCGAGCGCATCATCCGTGAGAACAACCTCTCGGGCGAAATGCTCCTTGGCTTTGGCGACGGTTATGTGGAAATTGAAAATATCCGCGAGGCAGGCGGCTACGCTGTGGGCGTTGCCAGCAACGAATCCGAACGCGCAGGCATCGACGAATGGAAGCGCGAACGTCTCATCCGCGCAGGTGCAAACATCATCATTCCCGACTACTGCGACATTGGCGCCTTGGAAAAAGAGCTGTTCGGCTAAGTTTGTTTTTTCGGGCTGACGAGGCGTCAGCCCCTACAAAATAATCCCTACGTAGGGGGCGATCGTGTGCCCTTTGGGTGCGCCTTCGTCGCCCCGCCCCAACATTTGAAAATCTTTCAAGAGAGAAGGTAAATCCCATGCCCTTCAAACAGTTTGACAGAACAAGAATCAATTACAAGCCCATTGGCGAGCGCATCCATGACCTTGACCTTTCCGTGATGCTGAATCCCGACGAGGACACCGATTATCGTCACGAGAAGATCGACATTCTTGCCGACCGTGTGAAAAAGGCAAAACAAGCAGGCGCATCCGTTCTTATGATGATGGGCGGCCACGTCATCCGCTCCGGCGCCGCACCCTGCCTGATCCGCTTGATGCGTGAGGGTTACATCACCCACTTTGCAATGAACGGCGCAACCGCAATTCACGATTTTGAATTTGCCCATCTTGGTGCCACCACCGAGTCCGTGGCAAAATACATCTCCGAAGGTCAGTTCGGTCTTTGGAACGAGGATGCCATGTACAACGAGGCCATCAACGAAGGCAATGCACTGGGTCTTGGCTTTGGCGAAAGCCTTGGCAAGTACATCGTGGAGCACGATTTCCCCTATCAGGAATACAGCCTTCTGGCCGCCTGCTACAAGTATCAGGTGCCCGCAACGGTGCACGTTGGCATCGGCTGCGACATCGTCCACGAACAGGTCAACTTTGACGGCGCAGCCGCAGGCGCGGCAAGCTACCGCGATTTCCTGATCTATGCAAACACCATCGAAAATCTGGAAAACGGTGTATTCCTCAACTTCGGTTCTGCCGTCATCGGTCCTGAAGTATATCTGAAGGCGCTTTCCATGGCACGCAACGTTGCCCATCAGGAAGGTCGAAAGATCACCCACTTCACCACCGCCGTACTGGACCTTCTGGAACTGGAAGATCAGAACGTGCAGGAGACGCCCCCCAAGTCCGACCCCCGTTACTACTTCCGTCCCTGGAAGACCATCATGGCACGCACCGTGGCGGACGGCGGCGAAAGCTATTACATTCAGGGTCAGCACAAGGACACCGTGGCACTGTTGACGCAGCGTCTGCTTCGAGGGTAACCTCATATGACTCAAACCAATCCGCATTTGGACGGCCCTGTTCGGATCTTTTGGTATCATCGGATTCACCCTAACGTCCAGTTAAGGCAACTCCTCTTCAACCAAAATCTCTCGAACATTTCTCGTCCAACTGTGCTTCGCAGTTTTTCGGACGGATTTGAGTTTGAGCAAGATGTTACTTATCCCTCCGCAAACACATTGTTTAAAACATATCTGTAATACGGGCGCAAATCCGCCCCAAAAACCGAATTTGTTCGAATCATATGAGGTTAAATCCATGAAAAAAGAAAGATTGCTTGAATTGATGGATCGCTTCGGCGACCTTCGCATTGCGGTGGTGGGTGACTTGTTCCTTGACCGCTGGTACGATGTGGATCGCCGTCTGGACGAGCCTTCTTTGGAAACAGGCCTTACCGCCTATCAGGTGGTGGCAAAGCGCCCTGCGGCAGGTGCGGCAGGCACGGTCATGAACAACCTTGCAGCCCTTGGTGTGGGTAAGATCTACGCCATCGTCCTTTTGGGCGACGACGGCGACGGCTACGATTCCATCAAAGCCATGAAGCGCCGCGGCATCGATACCTCCCTTGTGGTATCTTCCGAGGAAGTGTGGACTCCCACCTACAACAAGACCACGTTCGTGGCAGAAGGTATGCCCCCTGAGGAGACCAACCGTCTGGACGTGAAAAACCGCAAGGTCACCCCCGACCACCTGCAGGACCAGCTGATCGCAAATGTGAGAAAAATTGCAGGCGAGGTGGATGCAATCGTACTGCTTGATCAGCTGATGGAAGAAAACTGCGGCGTTGTCACCGACAGGATGCTTGCCGCAATCGATGAGATCGCGGCAGAATATCCCGATCTTCTGATCTACGGCGATTCCCGCGGTTTCATCCATAAGTTCCGCAACATGATCATCAAGTGCAACAACCATGAAGCACTGGGCCTTGTCAGTGTGCAGGACAGCGGCGAGTTTGAACAGTCCATTGTGGAAGATGCCATGGATCAGATCCGCGCCCGCACGGGTCGTCCCGTGTTCATCTCCTGCAACAAGTACGGTGTCATGGCACAGTGGGAGGGCAAAAAATACCTTGTGCCTGCTGTGCGCCACAACTGCGAGATCGACGTGTGCGGCGCAGGCGATGCATGTTCCGCAGGCATCATCAGTGCCCTTGCCGCAGGCGGCACCCACGTGGAAGCTGCCGAAATGGGCAATTTGTCCAGTGGTGTAACGGTGCGCATGCTGGGTGAAACCGGTGCTGCGGAGCGTGCGAAAGTCCTTGCACTCTTTGACGAACAAAACGCCTGAAAAGTATACACATTCTCCCCTTGCGGAGTGTGCACAAATTCCCTTATAATAAAGAAAGAATATGTACTTGGAGGAACAATCCCATGTATGACGTAATTGCACTGGGCGGCGCCTGCTTTGACCTGGTTATCGCCCTTGAAAAACTTCCCGAATACAACCAGCCCGGTAAGGTCATCAACGTAACCTGGCAGGGCGGCGGCAAGGTGGCAACCGGCGTTGTGGCTACCGCTCGTCTTGGCGCAAAGTGCGCATACTACGGCGCAGTTGGCGGCCCCGTTGGCGAGTTCATCATCAATGACTTTGTCCGCAACGGCATCGATGTATCCCACACCTATCGCAGACCCGAGTGCGGCGACAGCGTACTGATGGTCAACCTGGCTGACAAGTCCACCGGCGGCCGCAACTTCATGGCAACCACGCCCTTTGATTCCGCTCCCCAGCTGACCATGGAAGATTTGGATGAGGAATTCATCGCAAGTGCAAAGTATCTGTTCGTCTGCGATGCAAAGCCCGTGACCCTCGAGGCATGCCGCATTGCAAGAAAGCACGGCGTAAAGATCCTGTGCGACATCGACTCCTACAACGAGGACATGATCGCAAACCTCAAGATGTACGACGTGATCATCCCCTCCGAGTTCGTGTACAACACCCACTTCGGCGGCAATCAGGAGCATGAGAAGAACATCCGCGAGTTTAAGAAGCTCTGCCGCGAGGATGCTACCCTCATCTTCACCATGGGTGAAAACGGCCTCATCGGTCTGGACGAAAACGACAACTTCTACACCCTGCCCGCATTTAAAGTCGACGTCATCGACACCACCGGCGCAGGTGACGTCTTCCACGGCGCATTCCTTGGCGGTCTGCTCCATGGTCTGAAGGATGCTGAGTGTGCACGCTTTGCAAGCGCAGTTTCCGCAATCAAGTGCACCCGCGTCGGCGGCCGTGCAGGTCTGGGCAACTACGAGACCATCTGCAAGTTCCTCGAGACCGGCGAGATCGACTACACCGAGATCGACGAGCGCGTCAAGATGTACGCAAAGATGCCCCTGTAAGCCGCAAGCGGCTTACAATGAAATCCATCCTGTCGGATGGATGATATCCGATCTTCGATCGGATGAAATATTCCCTTCGGGAATGTGAAAATTTACAATAAAAAGAATCGGATGCAGGATTTGCATCCGATTCTTTTTGCTTTTTTTCAGACATCCAGTTTCAGATCGCCGTACTTGATCCAACCTTTTTTGCGCATGAATTCGGAGATCAGCAAGGTAAGGATAGCAGGTGCGATAACGTGCATGATAAGAATCTCAATCAGCGTCACGGCAGGGAAGAAGCCTGCAGTTGTCATTGCCTGATAACTTACGATCTGTCCGACCAGACCTGAGGTGCCCATGCCTGCGCCGGAAGGTCCGCACACCATGCCAAGGACCTTGGTGGAGATGGGACCCAGGATCGCCGATGTGATCACAGGCGGCAGCCAGAGGATGGGTTTTCGCACCAGATTGGGCATCTGCAGCATGGAGGTACCCACGCCCTGTGCGATCAGACCACCAAATTTATTTTCACGATAGCTTGCCACTGCAAAGCCCACCATGTGTGCGCTGCAGCCCACGACAGCTGCGCCTGCTGCAATGCCTTCCAGACCGAGGATAACGCAAAGTGCCGCGGAAGAAATGGGCAGCGTCAGGCAAATGCCCATGATGACGGCCACGATGATGCCCATCAGGATGGGCTGCTGCATGGTGCCCCAGTTGATCAGTGCGCCAAGTGCGGTCATCAGATTGGAAATGGGGGGACCCAAAATCAAACCTGCCGCCGCACCGGGGAGAATGCTGCAAAGCGGCACAAGGAGGATATCAAGCTTGGTTTTGCCGGCGATGAGTCTGCCGCATTCGATGGCGACCACTGCGGCGATAAAGGCGCCAAGGGGCTCGCCGGGACCTGCCAGCGTCACCACGCCGGGGGTCCAAGCCGTGCCTGCAAGCAGCTTGGATGCAAAGGCGCCGATCATACCCACAGCCGCGCAGGACAGGGTGACAAGGGGCGTTTCCTTCAGCTTATAAGCCACACCTACGCCGATGCCTGCGCCGGTGAGCGCCTTGCACATACCTGCGATGAGCACAATATAGGAACCCACCGCTTCGGGCAGCAGGGAGCCGATCTGCTCCAGAATGGTACCCACGATCAGCGTGGAGAAAAGACCAAGTGCCATGCCGGAAAGTCCGTCGATAAAAATGCGGGAAAGCCATGCCGCAATGGGATTTTTCTTCTTCGTTTGCTGTTCCATAGCAACGATTTACCTCTTTTCTTTCTGAGATTAGATAGGATTATAGTCCCACGAACCCCGATTCGTCAAGAAAAACTTTACAGATAACTTTACAGATGCAAATATTTTTCTGAAAAAACAGCCTTGACAGTTGAATGGTTGTTCAACTATAATACAAACAGTTGAATGATTGTTCAACTGTTTGGAGGAACAACATGAGCAGCGAACGCATCATCACGGAAGAAAAACAATTCGATTGTCACTGCGAGGTGCACAGCCACGAGGGGGCGGCCGCCGTGCAGGCGACAATGCCCAATGAAGATCTGCTTTACGATCTGGCGGATTTCTTCAAAGTCCTGGGTGATTCCACCCGTGTGCGGATTTTGATGGCGCTGGACGTGTCGGAACTTTGTGTCTGCGATCTGGCGGATGCGCTTTCCATGACCAAGTCGGCAGTGTCCCATCAGCTTCGCGCCCTTCGTCAGGCACGCCTTGTGCGCTACCGCAAAGAGGGCAAAAACGTATTTTATTCACTGGACGATGAGCATGTGCGCGCCGTCATCGAAATGGCGCTGGTGCACCTGCAGCATGAAGATTGAATTTTTGGGAGGAATGAAACATGGAACTGGTTTATAAGGTAGACGGCATCGACTGTGCAAACTGCGCCGCAAAGCTGGAGCGTGCAATCGCAAAGCTTTCCTGTGTCAATTCTGCAACATTGACCTTTATGACCGGCCGCCTTGTGGTGGATGCAGCAGATGAATCTGCGGAAAAAGAGATCCTCGCTGTCATCGCCAAGCGCGAACCCGATGCCACCGTCAAGCGCATCTGATGGGGAGTAGTTTATGAATCTTCGCCGCTTATTCAAGCGCCACGGCACGGTCATCCGTGCCGCTTTTGGCTTTGTACTGCTTTTGACCGCGCTGATTTTCTTTGGCGATAACAAAACCGCATCCTATATCCTCTGTGCCGCAGGTATGCTGGCCGCAGGTTACGATGTCATCTGGGAGGCGATCTCCAACATTCTGCGCGGCGACCTGTTTGATGAAAATTTTCTGATGTGCATTGCCGCCATCGGCGCCTTTTTCATCGGCGAAGCCCATGAGGCAGCAGCCGTCATGATCTTCTATCAGGTGGGTGAGTACTTCCAAAACCGCGCCGTGGGCAAGTCCCGAAACAGCATCAAGGCTTTGATGGATATTCGTCCCGAGGTTGCCCATGTGCTGCGCAATGGCGAAGTTTTGGACGTGGACCCGCAGGAATTGTCCGTGGGAGAGATCATCCACATCCATCCGGGCGAGCGTGTGCCCATCGATGCGCAGGTGACCGAGGGGGAAAGCTGGCTTGATACCTCCGCTTTGAGCGGCGAATCCGTGCCCCGTCGTGTGGAAGTGGGTTCTGCCATCTTCGGCGGAAGCGTCAACACACAGGGACTTCTTACTGCTTGTGTAACCAAGCCCTTCGGCGAATCCGCCGTCAGCCGCATGCTGGAAATGGTGGAGACCGCCGCCGACAAAAAGGCAAAGACTGAAAACTTTATCACTGCCTTTGCACGCTGGTACACTCCTCTTGTGGTGGGTGTGGCGGCGGCATTGGCGCTGATCCCTCCCATCTTCGTGGGCAATTTCTCCGATTGGCTGTACCGCGCGCTGGTGTTCTTGGTAGTTTCCTGCCCCTGTGCATTGGTGATCTCCGTACCCCTTGGCTTCTTCGGCGGCATCGGCGGCGCGGCAAAGTGCGGTATTTTGATCAAAGGCGGCAACTTCTTTGAAACGCTGTGCAAGGTCGATACCGTTCTGATGGATAAGACGGGCACACTGACGCGCGGCAGCTTTGACGTGCAGCAGGTCGTACCCGAGGGTATGCGTGAGGAAGAATTGCTTCAGCTCACCGCCCATGCAGAGATGGTTTCTCCCCATCCCATGGCAAAAGCCATCCGTGAGGCGTATGGCAAAGCAATCGACGAATCCATCGTCACCGATGTGCAGGAACAGGCAGGTCACGGTGCGCAGGCATGCGTGCAGGGTAAACTTGTGCAGGCAGGTAAACGCAGCTGGATCGAAGAAATTTGCGGCAAAACGCTTCCTGTTCTCTTTGATTCTGCTGTGTATGTGGCAGTGGACGGCGTGTATTGCGGTTACATCGTGGTGTCCGACCGCATCAAGGACGATGCAAAAGCTGCCATCGAAAGCCTGAAGGCAAGCGGCGTCAAGCAGACCGTCATGTTGACAGGCGATACCGATGCAATTGCACAGCGTGTGGCAAAAGCGCTTTGCCTCGATCAAGTCTACAGCGAACTTTTGCCCGATCAGAAAGTCCTGCAGGCGGAACGCATCATGGCGGACGGGCATATCACCGCCTTTGTGGGTGACGGTGTCAACGATGCGCCGCTGCTTGCCCGCGCGGATGTGGGCATTGCCATGGGCGCACTGGGCAGCGATGCCGCCATCGAGGCGGCGGATATCGTCATCATGGACGACAAGCCCTCCAAAATCGCACAGGCCATCGCACTTGCCAAGAAGACCATGTCCATCGTCAAAATGAATGTGGTGTTCTCCTTGGCAGTGAAGTTTGCCGTGCTGATCCTTGCCGCATTCGGCATTGTTGGCATGTGGACGGCAGTTTTCGCCGACGTGGGCGTTGCCATGATCGCCATCCTCAACTCCATGCGAACCTTGCACTTTGGTAAAAACTAAATATAGAGGTACACCCCCTCAGTCAGCTTCGCTGACGGCATCCCCTCTGAAGAGGTGGAGCCTTGC
>JAGBGW010000016.1 GCA_017935825.1 Clostridia bacterium | reverse complement strand
TACGGCGAGGCAGGCAGCGGTATGCACGTGCATATGCTCCTGTTCAAGGACGGTCAGCCGGTATTTTCCGATGACAACGGCTATTCTCACCTCAGCGAGACGGCACACTATTTCATCGGCGGCCTGCTCAAGCACATCGGCTCTCTGTGCGCCATCACCAACCCCAGCACCAACTCCTTCAAGCGTTTGGTGCCCGGTTTTGAGGCGCCCGTCACGGTTGGCTACGCAACCTCCAACAGAAGTGCCGTCATCCGTATTCCCGCTTACGCCAAGAGCCCCGACAAGCGCCGCTTTGAGTTGAGAAACCCCGACGCCACCTGCAACCCCTATTTCTGCTACGCTGCCATCCTGATGGCAGGTCTGGACGGTATCAAAAACAAGATCGACCCGCACGCCAACGGCTGGGGCCCCTATGATATGAACCTGTACAACCTGCCCGAGGAAGAGAAGGCAAAGCTGCAGGGACTGCCCGTGTCGCTGGACGAGGCATTGGATTGTCTGGAAAAAGACTTCGCTTATCTGACCGAAGGCGGCGTCTTCCCCGAGGAACTTCTGAAGAATTTCATCAAGATGAAGCGCGCAGAAGCACGCCAGATGGCAGCCATTCCCCATCCTGCAGAGTTCGACAAGTACTACAATCTGTAATTTTTAAAAGAAAAAAGACATCCGAAAGGATGTCTTTTTTGATGTGCTTTGGGATCAGAAAGAAGTCCAGCCGCCGTCTACGGGAAGGATTACGCCGTTGATATAAGCGGAATCATCACTTGCAAGGAACAGCGCGGTGTTTGCGATGTCCGCGGTCTGACCGGGTGCAGGAGCCAGAGCCTGTACAGGCTTGACGCGACCGTAGCCATCCATATTGGGCATGCCCATTGCAGTGCCGATTTCGGTTGCGATACCGCCGGGAGCGATTGCGTTGCAGCGGATGCCTTCCTTCATGTAAACATATGCGGTGTGACGGGTGTAAGCGTTGACTGCTGCCTTGGATGCGCAGTAAACAGCGCCTGCTGCCTGATGGGAAGCGCCAACGGAAGAAACGTTGATGATGTTGCCGCCGTTGCCCTGCTCAAGGAAGACCTGGCATGCCTTGCGCATTGCACAAAGAGGACCGTACACGTTGATGCCCATGACATAGTCATACTTTTCGTCGGTTGCATTTGCGATGGTTGCCATATCGTCCATAACGCCTGCGTTGTTGACCAAAACATCCAGCTTGCCGAATTCCTTTACAGCAAGGTCGATCATGGCTTCGTTATCTTCGCGCTTGGAAACGTCGCCAGTGAAGACGACAAGTTTGCCGGGAGCATCCTTGAGGGATTCAGCCAGGTCAGCAAGACGCTCTGCGCGGCGAGCAACTGCGACGACGTTTGCGCCTTCTTTGACAAAGAGCTCAACGATATGTTTGCCCATGCCTGCGGATGCGCCGGTGACAACGATGGATTTGTTTTCCAGTTTCATGGAAGGTTCTCCTTTAAAATAATATTGGATTTTCTTATTCAGAAAATTGTCCGCTGATTTTTTTATGACACTCTAAGAATAAAGTGGCAAGATGACTTTTTTCGTGATCTTTTTTCCAGAACAACATATCATAGTGCATGCGGTCAAAATCAAGATACTTCCTCTGCACAAAACCATAGCGATCCAGAATCGTTTGCGGGAGGGGACAGGTCAAAGTATAAGCATTGTCAAGGGTTGCGATTGTCTCAAACTGGGTCAGACAGTCGTTCACAAAAATATGTCGTTCCATAAAAGCAGGCAGTTCGTTTACCATACTGCTGTTGGGCGATGTATTGGCGACCATATGATCTTTGCGGGCAACGACGATCATATCCCACAAGTCTTTTGCGTAGAGTGTTTCTTTTTTTGCCAAAGGATTATCGGCACGAAGTAGCGCCTGATATTGAAAGCGACTGAGAATTTTCCACTGCAGGTTGTGTGATGCAAAGTATTCTTCAAACAGTTCGCTGTACATTTGTGCATACCGGATGATGCCGAAGTCAAACAAGCCCGATACAACGTTTTGCAATGTATGCTGTGTGTCGGCAAGGACGTATTGCAGCTCATAATAGTTTTTTTTCTGCTGCTGCAGAAAAAGCCTGAAGGCTTCAAAGCTGTAACTTGTATCGGGTACACAGATGGAAAATTGTGTATGCTTTTGATTTTCATCCTTGAACATGTTTTCAAGCTCTATTGCTTTTTGCAGCAGATATTCCGCCTCTGCAACAAAACGCATGCCTTCATACGTTAAGGAAATACCATCGTTTTTTCGTATAAAAATTGCTACACCCAGTTCATCTTCCAATGACTTAATGTATCGGCTTAAGTTGGGTGCAGCCATATAAAGCTTTTCGGCAGCGCGGCTGATGGATTTTTCCTTGGCGACAGCCACAACATAACGCAGATGGCGCAGATTCATAATGAAACTCCTGCATGAATCGACAATATAAGACTACCTTTTTATGATATCACATTATCGATTGAGAAATAGAAAAATCTAAAAAAACGTTGTACCAAAAAAGCAATGAGGCTATATCTTTTTTTATATCGCAGTTACCGGAGTGGTTGATTCGGGCTTAAAATGGTGTTGGCATATTGCAGCATATGTTCTGTCATCTGCTGCGGCGTGATGGGCTCGGGATCGGACAGCCATTGCTGGATAGCGTATAGACTGCCGCCTGCAATGTAGTTCAGCTTCAGTTTCAGCTCTTTTGATGGGCAATTGGTGTAGTTTGTCGTCTGGGGGAAGGGGTACAGGTTGAGGGCTGATTCTTCGTCAAATACGAAAAAAGCGTGCAGAGTATTCTGCACGCTTTTGTGTTTTAAGAAATACTTTTCAGGAAAGCTCCTCAAAGGACTTGTCAAACAAATCCGCAACTGCGTAGAATTCCTTATCGTCTTCGATGGAAACGAGGCACTCCTCGCCGTCCTCGATGACAAGTTTGAGCAGGACGTATTCCTCCGCTTCATCCACATTTGCAGGGATCAGCGCAAAGTATTCTGCGCCCTTGTATTCGCAGCTGCCGATGATCTCCATGTCGATATCGTCGCCGTTTTCATCGGTCAATGTGATGATGCTGTCAAACTCCTCCATAGTATCCTCCATCCTTTTTGTTTTGAATTATAGCATAGGAAAGTGCTTCATACAACGCAATTGTCTTGACGAAAACACAAGCTGTTTTGTAGAATATGATTAAGGATTTTTGAACGGACTTTTCCTAAAAACAAAATATTGTACGGAGGCATACCATGGCAAATTTGAAGGCAAAAGTTGTGCCGCTTCGTTTTACCGAGATCAACGAGCGGGAACTGGGCGAATACAATGTGCAGCTTGAAAAGCTGAATGAGATTTACGGCGATGTGGCGGAATTTTTGGACACTGTGATCGTGGGACAGGATATCCCTGCCTGCGACGCAATCGTCTTTCCTCAGCTAATCGGTGCAGGCTACCATTATATGGAAACATTGCAGAAGTACGACAAACCCATGGTGGTCATCACCTCCCAATTCGGTACGGTGGATATGTGGGACTGGGAGCTGGTCACCTACATGCGCGACCACGGGCTCAACGTCTTCTCACCCTATAATATCGACCTTGGTAAGACCGTGTTTCGCGCTATCGCAGTGAAGGAACAGCTGAAGGGTTCCAAATTCCTCATGTTCCAGGACGACCCGGGCGAGGGCATGCAGGCGTATATCTTCAAGCGCTTCTACTGGTGGGAGGACGAGTGCACCCGCCGTATGGAGGAATTTTTCGGCACAACGCTGATTTATAAGAGCTGGAAAGAAGTCAACGCCCGCGCGGCGGGAATCGACGAGGCGGCAGCGCTTGCGGAGTTTGAGACCTGGGATGTACCCTGCGAAGGCATCACACAAGAAAACAAAGTACTGGTGGCACAGCTTTACCTTGCTATCAAAGAAACCATCGACGAGCTGGGCGGTGTGGACGGTATCGGGGCCAACTGTTTGAACGAATCCATGTATTCCAAGACCACACCTTGCCTCATCTGGAACATGCTCTTTGAAAAGTACGGCATCGTCTGGTGCTGCGAAGGCGACACACTGACCCTTCTGAGCACGTATGTGCTGTACCATTCCCTCCATTGTCCCATCATGATGACCAATATCTATCCCTTCCTTGTGGGCAAAGCGGCCATCTATCATGAAAAGATCGATGATTTCCCTGAGGTGGATGAGCCTGAAAACTACGCCCTCGGTGTGCACTGCGGTTATGCAGGCTTTGCGCCCCGTGCCTTCTGTCCCAAGTGGAAGATGGTTCCCAAAGTCCTGGAAATCGTGGACGAAAAGGCCTACATGATCGACTGCGAAATGGCGATGGGGGATATGACCTTGGCAAAGATCAATCCGTCTTTTGATTGTGTTACCATCATCCCCGGCAAGATTGAAAAATACGTCCAGTTCCCCGGCACGGATGCGCGGAATGCATCGCTTCTGCACTACAAACAGGGTGAAATGGTGATGGAACAGCTGCCCAGCCACCACCAGATGATCCTAACAGGCAAACAGAAGGCAGGTATTCTGCAGATCGCAAAGGTCTTCGGCTGGGAAACCAGGATTATCGAATAAAAAAGAAAGTCGGATGCATTGCATCCGACTCTTTTTTGTTTTAGTCCAAAATTCTTCCGTCCGTAGAGATGGTGACGATTTGCCAGGGGATGAACTTACCGCTTGCCTGCAGTGCGCGTTTGACGGCGTTTTCGATGCCGCCGCAGCAAGGTACCTGCATGCGTGTCACGGTGACGGACTTGATATCGTTGTTGGCAATGATCGCCGTCAGTTTTTCAGTGTAATCCACCATATCCAGCTTGGGGCAGCCGATGAGGGTGATGCGGTTACGCATGAATTCCTGATGAAAGTTGCCGTAGGCGTATGCGGTGCAGTCTGCGGCGACCAAAAGGTTTGCACCGTCAAAGTAAGGTGCGCTGACGGGAGCAAGTTTGATCTGCACGGGCCACTGTGCAAGGTGTCCTGCACAAGGTGCAGCAGGTGCGGCGGCAGCTTCGCGCTTGATCGCACGGGACTGGGTGCCGGGGCAGCCGCAGGGCAGGGGCGCTTCCTTCTTTGCCTTTGCTGCCATCACAGCTTCGTGGTCGTAGGCAGGTGCTTCTCGCTCTTCAAAGCGGATGGCATCCATAGGGCAGGCGGGCAGGCAGTCGCCCAGACCGTCGCAGTAATCCTCACGGGTCAGCTTTGCCTTGCCGTCAATCATCTCAATGGCGCCTTCGTGGCAGGCCGCAGCACATGCGCCGCAGCCGTTGCATTTTTCTTCGTCAATTTTGATAATTTTGCGGATCATGGTACATTCTCCTTTATGTTGGAACAGGTTGTTTTTGACTTCATGGTGTAAGTATAGTACAATGCTTTCAATAAATCTGTTGTTTTTACAACAAAGGAATGGTTTTTATGAAAAAATATGTGCCGATTCTGGCAAGGACACAGTTGTTTCGGGGTGTGGAGGCATGTCAGGTGGAAGCCATGCTCCACTGCCTTGATGCGCGGCTTTGCACCTATCAGAAGGGAGAATACATCCTGCGTCAGGGCGATACGCTCGATGATATCGTCATCATGGTGGAGGGCAGTGCACATATCCAAAAGGATGATTATTGGGGCAGCAGAAGCATATTGGGGCATCTGGAGGCAGGGGATATGTTCGGTGAAGCCTACGCTGCGCCCGAAAGCGGTCCGCTGCTCAACGACGTGGTGGCGACGGACAATTGTGCGGCGATTTTCTTTGACGTGCGGCGTGTGATCACCACCTGTTCTTCCGCCTGCGTATTTCATGCATTGGTGGTGCAGAATATGTTCTTTGCCATTTGCGAGAAAAACAAAGCCTTGGTGCAGAAACTTGGGCATATGTCACAGCGCTCCACGAAGGAAAAGCTGCTTTCCTATCTTTCGGAAGAAGCAAAGCGGCAGGGGAGTGCTGCGTTTGAAATTCCCTTTAACCGACAGCAGCTGGCGGATTTCCTCTCCGTTGACCGAAGCGCCATGTCAAATGAGCTTTGCAAGCTGCGTGATGCAGGGATCATTCGCTTTGCACGCAACCGTTTTGAATTGCTGTAATGCGAGAACAATGAGCCAAATCAAATTTTTTTGATTTGGCTGTTTTTATGTGACTTTATCACAGATAAAAAATGCGAATTAGAATATACTAACATCGTAGAGAAAATCTACTAGATAAATCAAAACAACACCAACAATTTGGAGGATATGAAATATGAAAAACGTGAAATTCTATGTATGCGAACACTGCGGTAACCTGGTAGAGATGGTGGAAGACAGAGGCGTCAAGCCCGTCTGCTGCGGCGAGACGATGAAGGAACTGGTTCCTAATACCGTAGAGGCAAGCGGCGAAAAGCACACCCCCGTGGTGAACGTGGAAGACAATAAAGTGGTCGTCAATGTGGGCAGCGTGGATCATCCCATGGGCGCAGAACACAACATTGGCTGGGTGGCACTGCAGACCGATCGCGGTGTGTACAGAAAGTATCTGGCAGTGGACGGCGCACCCAAGGCAGAGTTCCTGCTGGCAGATGAAAAGCCTGTGGCAGTATACGCCTGGTGCAACCTGCACGGCCTTTGGAAGACCGAACTGAACTAAAAAGATTACCTTGAATCGGAGGATCAGAATATGAAGTATGTATGTGACGTATGCGGCTGGGAATATGACGAGGAAGTCGGCTATCCCGAAGGTGGGATCGCGCCCGGTACCAAATGGGAGGATGTTCCCGAAGACTTCACCTGCCCCCTGTGCAGTGTAGATAAAACCCTCTTTTCTGAAAACTGAGTCTTAACTGAAAAAGGAAAGTCGGATACCCCTCCCGACTTTCCTTTTTTTATGGAAAAGCATGGACAAAACTGCAGTTAGATTGCATAATATAGACAATTAGAACTTGGTATACAGTTTAATAGGAGGACTTATTTTATGATTGATGTTGTAGCATTGGGTGAAATGATCGTGGATTTTGCCTGCCAGAGCACGGACGAGCAGGGTTATCCCACCATGGCGGCCCATCCCGGCGGCGCACCTGCAAACTTTTTGGCAGCACTTGCCAAGCGCGGCGCAAAGGTCGCTATGCTTGGTAAAGTGGGCAATGACACCTTCGGCAAGCTTTTGAAGGGCACACTGGATCAGGCTGGCGTGGAGACCCGCGGCGTCATCATGGCAGATGACGTTTTCACCACCCTTGCATTTGTCACCTTTGACGAGCACGGCGACCGTGAATTTGCATTCGGCAGAAAGCCCGGTGCAGACACCTGCATCAATTTTGAAGAACTGGATCTTTCCCTGATCGATGAGACGAAAGTGTTCCACTTTGGTTCCCTGTCGCTGACAGATGAACCTGCACGCGGCGCAACCTATCAGGCGATCGCCTATGCAAAGGAAAAGGGGAAACTTATCACCTACGATCCCAACCTGCGCAAACCCCTGTGGAACGATCTGGAAGAAGCCAAGCGTCAGCTGATCTGGGGCCTTGGTCAGGCAGATGTGGTGAAGATCTCTGACGAGGAAGTGGAATTCCTCTTTGATATCGGACCCGAAGAGGGTGCAAAGTACATCCTTGAAAACTTCCCCGTGAAGCTGGTGTTCGTCACCTGCGGTCCCGACGGTGCGGTATTCAAAAATGCCGTGGCAGAAGGCTGCGTGCCCGGAATCAAG
>JAGBGW010000151.1 GCA_017935825.1 Clostridia bacterium | reverse complement strand
GATGGGTACCGATGTTGGTCACAGCAGGCATCGCCTTGCCGTTATCCAGCGTGATGGTGGATACATACACGCCGTTTGCAGGCACCAGCATGCCGGGGGTGGGACGAAGGTTTGCCGTGGGGAAGCCAAGAAGCGTACCGCGATGTGCGCCGTGGACGACCTTGCCCGACAGGCTGTAGGGACGGGTCAGGCAGGCATTTGCAAATGCAATGTCGCCGTTTGCCGCTGCCATGCGGATGGTGGTGGAAGAAATCTTCATGCCGTTTGCCATCACTGCAGGGACGATGTGCACGGAAATACCAAGCTCATTTGCATCGCGCATAACGGTCTGTGCATTGCCCTGGCCGCCTCTGCCAAAGCAGGCATCCTGACCGATGACAAGATGGGTCATGTCAAGGTCGCGGATCATCATATTGATAAAATCGCGATAGGACATGGATGCAAACTGGGGCGTGAAGTGATAGATATTGAGGCAATCCATACCATAGCGGGTCAGAAGACCCATGCGATCCTCAAAGGTGGAAAGATACGGCACGGGGGTACCGGTAAGGACTGCTGCAGGATGTTCGTAGAACGTGACCACATGCAGCGGAAGACCCAGCTGGTCTGCATCGCGGCGTGCAAGGGAAAGCATATGCTGATGGCCTGCATGAACGCCGTCGAACATGCCAAGTGCAACCACAACACCGTGGTTTCTGGGGCGGACAAATGCCTCATGAACATGCTCGCTGGGCATTTCATATGCGGCCTGCTGTTCATAGACTTCCTCGTAGGTATCCTCTGCATAAGATTCCTCGTAAGTTTCTTCATAGGGCTCTTCGTAGGTCTCCTCAGAAAGCTCCTCAAACAAATCATCCGCAGTTTCCTGCACGTATGCTGCATCATAGGATTCTTCCGTGGTTTCATCAACAGGCTCGGCAAAATCGTCTTCAAAGGTCTCTTCAAAAGTCTCCTGCGCATTTTCCGCAAAGACTTCTTCAAATTCCTCTTCGAATTCTTCGTCCACAGCCTGAGTATATGCCAAAGTATCCTGCAGGTCTTCTTCAGGAATCTGCTCTGCAGGCTGCAGATCGGTCACACCTTGCATAACTGCCTGTGCAGCAGCTTCCAAAGCCATGTCCATTGCGCCCTGCTGATCTTCGGTGAAAACGATCTTCTCTTCTGCCAAAAGATCGTCCAGCACGGAGTCGTCACCTTCAAATTCCCTGTACTCCATCTCGCGCTTGACCACGCGGACAGGCTGCCCCATCAGATCGTCCATCAGGTCGTCCACATCATCCGTGTGCACGGGTACCTGTGCGATCTCCTCTTCCATGTCCGCTGCCTGCTGACGGATCATATCCTCGCGGCGGACAGGGCGCATTTCAAGCACGGCGGAGTGAGTGTCGCGCATAAAAGGCGTATGTGCATAAGATGCATCCTCGCCCAATTCCAGATCGGAAAAACTGTCATCAAAGGATTCGGGCAAATCGCCGACCATCAAAGGATCGTTATCGTCCACACGTTCGATGCCGAATTTTGCAAGAACCTTTTGAAAATTCCACTTTTTCACGTTGTTTCCTCCTATCTGCTGTAAGCACTACTTTTGTGCATCAAGCAGCATGATTTGGGGACGGATCATGTGATCCTCACCCAGATTCGCCAGACAGATCAACTGATCGTCGGGCGTATAAAGTCTGCATTCTCCCATGGAGAATTCTTCCTGCAGTTCCTCCTGCCGCAGTGTCGCGCCGTTTACGGCACGCTTGTATGCGGAGGGCAGGATATGACATTTGGGAAGGTCGCAAAGCAGGTCTTCCACGGATGTGACGTACTGCGAAACGCTGCCCTCTTCCCTTGCTTTCAAAAGCTGTTCCACCGTGACGGCGTTTTCAATGGAAAACACGCCGCTTTGTTCACGGGTCAGTGCGGTCAGATACCCAAGACTGCCGCAAGATTCCGCAATATCTGCCGCAAGGGTACGGATGTAGGTACCCGAAGAGCAGGTCACGCGGATGGTGACGGTTTTTTCATCCACCCACACAGGCTCGGAAAGCTTGTGGATGGTGACTTTTCTTGCCGGGATATCCGCCTGCTTGCCGCCGCGTGCAAGTGCGTAGGCATGTTTGCCGTCCACACGCACTGCGGAATACTGGGGCGGAATCTGGCTGATCTCACCCACAAAATCCTGCATGGCAAGTCGAAGCTGTGCATCGGTGGGCACCACGTCTGTTACATCTGTTACGACACCTTCCGCATCCAGCGTATCAGTTGCAGTGCCAAAGCGGATCGTTGCTGCATAAGTCTTTTCATGTGCCAGCATGCGGTCAAAAAGCTTGGTGCCCTGCCCCACCAACACGGGCAAAACGCCGCATGCCGCAGGGTCCAGGGTGCCGCCGTGGCCGCACTTTTTCTTTTGCAAGACCCACCGCAGCCACACCACAGCATCGCTGGATGTCATGCCCGGGGGCTTTAAGAAATTGACTGCACCGTTCATTGTTTTTGCTCCATATAAGCAGAAATCAAAGCTTCGCGAATGACGGATTTTGCATCATCTGCGCACATGTGCAGCGTACAGCCTGCAGCAAGACGATGACCGCCGCCGCCAAAGGATTTGGCAACGCTTGCCACGTCAAATGCTTCGTCGCAGCGAAGAGAGACCTTTGCCGTACCGTC
>JAGBGW010000150.1 GCA_017935825.1 Clostridia bacterium | reverse complement strand
GTGCCTGCCTGACCCAGTGCATATGCAAGCTGGCTGGTAAGTTCGCTGCCTGCCACGCCGCGCACACCATCGGTGCCGAACATTCTTGCCATAAGTTTATTCCTCCATATTTCATCAAAAGATTTTTGAAGATATTCTCAATTTATGTCGGTTTGAAAAACATTCATTCCTAAACCTTCGATATTATAGCACAGGACAAAACATTCAATCAATAAAAATACCTTCGATCGCCAAAAGTGCACGTTTCAGTTGCGGTCTTGTGCCGAAGCCGCCAAGTGAACCTGACATATTGATAACCCGATGGCAGGGGACAAAGATGGCAATATGGTTATTTCGGTTGGCAGTACCCACTGCGCGGCAGGCTTTGGGGTTGCCGATCATGGCAGCCACATCGCCGTAGGATCGGGTCTGTCCATAGGGGATGCGCTGCAAAGCATCCCACACCTGCATCTGAAATGGCGTGCCATGCATTTTCAAAGGAAGCGAAAAGTCCTGCCGTGTCCCTGCAAAATATTCATCCAGCTGCTTTTTTGCTTCCAATAAAAGGGGCGTTTCCGCAATGTGATCTTCCATCGTGGGCGGATCGAAGGAAAGCCTTGTGATAAAGCCGTCCGTCTCCTCGATGGTGAAGGTATAGTCGTATGTTGCCAAATTGACTTCGTATGCGATGGCCGCTTTCATCCGCTTGCCTCCGATCTTTTTTCGTGGTATACTCTGCAACGTGCCTGAAACACGGCGCCGCGAGTTCGAAACCTTCCTCGCGTAAAACAAAACTACAGGAGCAAAAAGAATATGACAAACACAACCAAACAGGTGCGCTTTCTCTGCCGCGCCGCGCTGATCGGGGCGCTGTACTGCGTGCTTACGTACGTGTCGGCATTGCTTGGACTTTCCTCAGGTGCTGTTCAGATCCGCCTGTCGGAGATCCTGACGATTTTGCCTGCCTTCACCTCTGCCGCCATCCCCGGGCTTTTTATCGGGTGTGCACTTTCCAACCTTTTGACAGGCTGTGCACTGTGGGACGTGGTGTTCGGGTCCATCGCAACGCTGCTTGGCGCCATCGGTACCCACTACATTTCCAGGATCAATGTACACCTTGCGCCCATTCCGCCGATTCTGGCAAACGCCACGATCGTGCCGTTTGTACTCAAATACACCTACGGCATCCCGGGAACCCTTTGGTACTTTTCCCTGACGGTGGGGCTTGGCGAAGTGATCGCCTGCGGCCTGCTGGGTGAATACCTCATCCGCGCACTGCAAAAGCATGGCGGCCGCATCTTCCGCGACTGATATAACCAAACGTCTTGGCTTACGCCAAGGCGTTTTTTTGTTTGATTGAATTGCCTGCGGCATGAATTAACACTGACGCGTCATAATTATTTTAAGGTGGCGTGGAATATAACCCATGTAGGGAACAGGCCATGCCTGTTCCGCAAACGTTTGCACTTTATCCTGCGTTGGCGGTCGAGGCATGGCCTCGACCCTACAGGCGCTGGCGATTCAGATGCATCACGCATCACATTCCTGTGACTTCTTACTGATTCTATTATACGACAAATTGATCCTGAAGGCTATGCGATGAATGGGCTGCGCCATGAATTGGCGCTGACGCGTCATAATGTTTTGACGAGGGCGTATGAGGTTTATCATACCTCGTAGGGAACAGGCCATGCCTGTTCCGCAAACGTCTGTGCCATATCCTGCGTTTGCGGTCGAGGCATGGCCTCGACCCTACAGGTGTTGGTGATTCATCCTCTTTCACACAAATCGAATTATCTGTGCAAAAACCGAACATTTTCCATTTCATCATTGTATACGTATGCAAATTTGATGGATTTTTTGCAAAAAAGGCTTTACATTATCCATCCGTGGTGCTATTCTTCAAGAGTACGGAACGATAGCCGTAAATGAAGGAGTTACACGATGAAGCAGATTGCTCTTGCAAAATCCTATTTTTATTTTTTTAGCTTTGCTTACTTTTACGGCAAGGCTTATTTGGGTTTGACTGCAAGGAAAATCGCAAGCGTCGCGTAAACGACCACACCAACGATCAAAGCTCCGCAGCCAATCCGCTGCGGAGCTTTTTGATTTCCTCCAAAAACATAGATCGCAGTACGGTAACACGGAAGAAAAGAAAGGAATTTTACTACCATGATTATCCTCATCAAGCAGAGCGCAACCGAAGAACAAATGCAGCACCTGGAAGGCTGGCTGCAGCTGCAGGGTCTTGGCATCCACAGGTCCACGGGTCATGCACAGACCATCATGGGTCTTGTGGGCGATACCTCCCGCATCGACATCGACCTTGTGCGCGCACTTGATATTGTAGAAGATGTAAAGCGTATTCAGGAGCCTTACAAGAACGCAAACAGAAAGTTCCATCCCGAAGATACGGTGATCGATGTGGCCGGCAGAAAGATCGGCGGCGGTCATTTCATGACCATCGCAGGTCCCTGCTCCGTTGAATCCGAAGAACAGATCATCGAAGTTGCAAAGGCTGTAAAAGAGGCCGGTGCAGACATGCTGCGCGGCGGTGCATTCAAGCCCAGAACTTCCCCCTACGCTTTCCAGGGTCTTCGCGGCGAAGGCTTGCGCCTGCTTTCCCTTGCAAAGAAGGAAACCGGTCTTCCCATCGTCACGGAGGTCATGGATATTTCCCAGCTTGAGCTGTTCGACGACGTGGACGTGATTCAAGTCGGCGCACGCAACATGCAGAACTTCGAGCTTTTGAAGGAGCTTGGTACCCTTCGCAAGCCCATTCTTTTGAAGCGCGGTCTGATGAGCACCTTCGAGGAACTGCTTATGAGTGCAGAATACATCATGGCAGGCGGCAACGAGGAAGTCATCCTTTGCGAGCGCGGCATCCGCGGTTTCGAGACTTACACAAGAAACGTCCTTGACGTCTGCGCCGTGCCCGTGCTGCAGAAGCTTTCTCACCTGCCTGTGATCATCGACCCCAGCCATTCCACCGGTCGTGCGGATTTGGTGGCACCCATGTCCCTTTCCGCCGTTGCCGCAGGTGCGGACGGTCTGATCATCGAGGTGCACAACAATCCTGCCAAGGCACTTTGCGACGGCAAGCAGTCGTTGACCCCTGCAGCATTCGGCAAGCTGAAAAAGAAGATCGACAGCATCCGCGCCACCATGAACGAGTGGGACGACTGATATGGAGCATTCCTTTCAAACCATCGGCATCGTGGGTATGGGCCTGATCGGTGCATCCTTTGCCCGCGCCATCATGGAAAACATGGATGCAACGGTCTTTGCCCATGATTTAAATGAGGAAGTACTGCAAAAAGCACAGGCCGACGGCGTAATTGCAGGACATCTTAATGATCACATCGATGAATGTGATATGATCCTCATTGCACTTTACCCTGCCGCTGCCATACAATGGGTACAGGAAAACGGTGCACGCATCGCAGGCAACACGATCGTCATCGACTGCTGCGGTGTCAAGCGTGCGGTCGCTCCCGATTTGAAGAGGCTGGCAGAAAAGTTCGGCTTCACCTATGTGGGCGGTCACCCCATGGCAGGCAGGGAGCTTTCAGGCTACGATGCATCGCAGGCAGATCTGTTTTTCAATGCATCGATGATCTTGACGGATTTGTCGCAAGAACTAGAAGCTGATTTGACAAACTTCTTCAAAACACTGGGCTTTGCCCGCATCCAAAAATCCACCCCGGAAGAACACGACCACATCATCGCCTATACCTCCCAGCTTGCCCACGTGCTTTCATCGGCTTACGTCAAAGCACCCACGGCGCTGACTCACACGGGCTTTTCCGCAGGCAGTTTCCGCGACATGACCCGCGTGGCGTATCTGAACGAATCCATGTGGACGGAGTTGTTTTTAGACAACGCAGAATATCTGGCAGACGAAGTGGATGGGCTTTGTGCAAGACTTGCCCAATACTCCGCCGCCATTCGGTCCAAGGACCGCGACACCCTGTTCGCCCTTTTGAAAGAAGGGCGCGAGCGTAAAGAACTTGTGGAAGGACTGCAGAACAAATGAACGTAGCATCCGTCGTACACGTCAATACAAGCGCCCCCTATGATGTACTGGTGGGTCATGATATTTTAAAAGACTGCGCCGAGGCAATTGCACAGGTCGCACCTTGTCCCCGTACGCTTGCACTGGTGTGCGACGATGTGGTGGAACCCTTGTACGCAGGCACGGTCTCAAGATCCCTGGAAGATGCAGGCTACCGCGTGATCCGCTTCACGTTCGCAAACGGCGAAAGCTCCAAGTCCATGGAAACGCTGATCGAGCTTTTGAATTTCCTTGCGGAAAACAAAGTCACCCGCACCGACTACATCGTGGCTTTGGGCGGCGGTATAACGGGGGATCTGGCAGGACTTGCAGCGGCGATCTACCTTCGCGGCATCCACTTCATCCAGATGCCCACCACCCTTCTTGCGGCAGTGGATTCTTCCGTTGGCGGCAAGACGGCGGTAAACTTGCAAGCAGGCAAAAACCTTTGCGGCGCATTCCACCAGCCTGACCTTGTCATCTGCGACTGCGACACCTTCGATTCCCTTTGTGAAGAACATTTCGTCTGCGGTCTTGCGGAGGCCATCAAGTACGGCATTCTCTGCGACAGAGAATTGTTCCAAATGTTTGAAGCCTACAATCGCGGCGACAGCATCGCCGATATCGTCGCACGCTGTGTGCAGATCAAGGCAGACTATGTGGTGGGTGACGAAGAGGACCACGGCAAGCGCCAGTTCCTGAATCTCGGTCACACGCCTGCCCATTCCATTGAAAAGCTTTCCCACTTCGGCGTCCTGCACGGTCACGCTGTGGCGGCAGGCATGGCAATTATGGCTCGCGCCTGTGAGAAAAAAGGCATCTGCAAAGAGGCATTTTCCCAGCGGCTTTGCGCGCTTCTTGCAAAGCACAACCTGCCCACGGCAAGTGCTTTTGATGCACAGGCTATGGCAGAGGTGGCCCTGTCAGACAAAAAGCGCCGCGGCGGCAAAATTTTCCTTGTGGTGATCGAGGAGATCGGCAAGTGCGCACTGCACGAGATCCCCGTCGAAGAGCTGGAAGACTTCTTCCGTGCAGGTGAAACAGCATGAAGGCGACATTCACCCCCTCCCATCTTGCAGGTGAGATTTTCGCCCCTGCATCCAAATCCGATGCCCACAGGCTTCTCATCTGCGCCGCACTGGCGGACAGACCCTGCCTGATCGAGAACATCGGCACTTCCGACGATATTGAAGCCACGCGCCGCTGCCTTGTGGCTCTGGGCGCACAATTGGAAGAAAAAGACGGCGGACTTCTTGTTACCCCCATCAAGCTGCAGGATCCCATCCCCACCCTTGATTGCGGCCAGAGCGGTTCCACACTGCGCTTTCTCCTGCCCGTGGCTGCAGCATTATATAATGAAAGCCGTTTCATCGCCCACGGTGGTCTGAACCGCCGTCCGCTGGATGATCTGGCAAATGCGATGAAGGCTTGCGGCACCACCGCATCCGATACCCACACACCGCTGGAACTCATTGGAAAGCTGCAAAGCGGCACCTTCACCATTGCAGGCAACGTGTCCTCCCAGTACATCTCGGGTCTGCTGTTTGCACTGCCGATGCTGCATGGCGATTCCCGCATTGTGCTGACCACGCCCCTTTCTTCCGCAGGGTATGTGCAGATGACACTGGATGCGCTGAAGCGCTTCTGCATCCAAGTGGAACAGACCAAAGACGGCTGGTTGATCCAGGGCGATCAGACCTACCGCGCACCCGAACGACTTTTCGCAGAAGGCGACTGGTCGGGCGCGGCGTTCCCCCTTTGTGCAGGTGCACTGATGGGACCTGTGACCGTGAAGGGATTGAATGAGAATTCTCTTCAAAGAGATAAAAAAATCGCCGAAATTCTGGTACAATTTGGAACAAAGGTGGAATTTGATTCCAACACCTGCACGGTCTGTCATGGGGAACTTCACGGCATCGAGCTGGATGCCGACGACATCCCCGACCTTGTGCCCCCCATCGCCCTGGTGGCAGGGTGCGCAGAAGGTACCACACACATCCGCAACTGCGCACGGCTTCGCATCAAGGAGTCTGATCGGCTTATGACGGTGCAAACCACGCTTTGCGCATTCGGCATCGAGGCTGAAATTGAGGGGGACGATCTGATCATCCACGGCGGAACGCCGCATGGAGCCAAGATCGAAAGCTTTGACGATCACCGCATCGCCATGATGGGTGCGATTCTGGCAGCTGTCGCAGATGGGCAGACCACGCTGGAAAGCCCCATGGCTGTGACAAAATCTTACCCTGCGTTTTATGACGACTATAAAGAATTAGGAGGAATGGTCCATGACATCGACCTTCGGTGAAAAACTTCGCATTTCCATTTTCGGGCAATCCCACGGTGATGCCATCGGCGTGACCATCGAAGGACTTCCTGCAGGCGAAGAAATCTGCATGGAAGAACTTTACGCATTCCTTCAGCGCCGCGCACCGGGCAAAAACGATATGTCCACGACAAGAAAAGAGGCGGACATGCCCCGTTTTCTTTCGGGCATCATGGACGGCAAGACCGCAGGGGCACCGCTTTGCGCCATCATTGAAAATACGTCGCAAAGATCAAAAGACTACGAAAAACTTGCCGACATTCCCCGTCCCGGGCATGCGGATTACACCGCCCGCCTTCGCTATGGCGAGGATGTGGATATGCGCGGCGGCGGACATTTTTCAGGTCGGCTGACCGCACCGCTTTGCATTGCAGGCGGCATCGCCAAGCAAATTCTGGCGCGCCGCGGCATCCATGTGGGTGCGCATATCGCGCAAATCGGCGGCGTGCACGATGCGGCATTTGATCCCGTGCATGTTTCCACTGCGGATTTTGAAAAAGTGCTTTCCAATTTCATCCCCGTGCTGGATGCACAGCAGGGTGAAGCAATGCACGAAGCCGTTCTTGCCGCGCGAAACGATCTTGATTCCGTAGGCGGACAGGTGGAATGCGCCATCATCGGCATGCCGAAAGGTCTTGGCGACCCCATGTTTGACGGTGTGGAAAATAGAATCGCCCGTGCGGTGTATGGCATTCCTGCAGTAAAAGCGCTGGAATTCGGCGCAGGTACGGCATATGCCGCAATGCATGGAAGTGAAGCCAACGACCCCTTCTATATGGATGGGGAGGATGTGAAAACTTCCACCAATAACTGCGGCGGTGTCTTAGGCGGTATTACAAACGGCATGCCCATCGTATTTCGTGCCACGTTCAAACCCACCCCCTCCATCGCAAAGCCGCAAAAGAGCGTCAGCCTTTCAAATAAGCAGGACGTAACTTTAGAAATTCACGGCAGACACGATCCCTGCATCGTACAGCGTGCAGTGCCCGTGGTGGAAGCCGCGGCAGCATGCGTGATGCTGGACATGATCTTATCTTCCGACAAATAAATTCTTTTTCATATTTTTAAGGAGAAACACAATGGACATCAACGACCTTCGCACACAGATCAATTCCATCGACGAACAGATCGTGGAGCTGTTCAACCGCCGCATGGAAGTTTCCGCAGGCATTGCCGACTATAAAAAGGCAAACGGCAAGCCCATTTACGACCCCGCAAGAGAGCGCGAGGTGCTGGCTCGTGTCAGCGACCTTGCAGGCAGCGAAACCGAGACCTACGCACGCGTGCTGTTCTCTACCTTGTTTGATCTTTCCCGCTCCTACCAGGCCAGCCGCAATGTGCAAAAGAGCGAGCTTGTGGACCGCATCCATCAGGCGATGGACTCCACTTCCCCCGTATTCCCCCAGCGTGCTGTCGTCGCATGCCAGGGCGTGGAAGGTGCTTATTCCCAGATCGCCTGCGACAAGCTGTTCTCCGCTCCGTCCATTATGTACTGCAAGTCCTTCGACGGCGTATTTCAGGCTGTACAAAGCGGTCTTTGCCAGTTCGGCATCCTGCCCATCGAAAACAGCTCCTACGGCTCCGTGGGCGCAGTGTATGACCTGATGCACGGTCATCAGTTCCATATCGTCCGCTCCATCCGCCTGCACATCGACCACTGCCTGATGGTAAAGCCCGGCACCAAACTTTCCGACGTAAAGGAGATTTTCTCCCACGAACAGGCACTCGGTCAGTGCTCCAAGTATCTGGCATCTTTGAAGGATGTGAAGATCACCACTTGCGCAAATACTGCAGAGGCTGCAAAGATGCTGGCAGAGTCCGATCGCACGGATGTTGCTTCCATTTCTTCTCATAACTGTGCTTCTCTCTACGGTCTTGAAACGGTTGCAGAGCATATCCAAAACCGCGAAAACAACTACACCCGCTTCATCTGCATCACCAAGGATCTTGCAATCTATCCCGGTGCAAACAAGATGAGCCTGATGTTCACGCTGCCCCATACCCCCGGCTCGTTGTATCGCATGATCGCAAAGTTCGCCGCAATGGGCCTGAACATCACCAAGCTTGAAAGCCGTCCCATGCCCGGCCGCGACTTTGAGTTCATGTTCTATCTTGACGTGGAAGCATCCGCATGGAGCGACGACGTACTCAATTTGATCAGCGAGCTTACCGTCGGCAGCGAGTACTTCAGTTTCCTTGGCAACTACGCGGAAGTCTGACGCTTTGCAATGAATTGATGCTTGCGCATCGTGAATTGTCCCTTCGGGACATGATGTTTTGACGGGTGGCGTTTGGTGAACCTCCAACGCCTGTAGGGTCGAGGCCATGCCTCGACCGCCAACGCATGATATACCTCAACCCCTTGCGGAACAGGCACGGCCTGTTCCCTACATGGTTTGATCAAACGCCAACATTCCGTCAAATAATTATCTTGTGCCCCGAAGGGGCAATTCATTACCTTAAGGAGCATTTTATGCGTTACGGATTGATCGGAAATCCCTTGGGTCACAGCTGGTCGCCGAAGATCCATGCCCTGCTGGGCGATTATGATTACAAGCTCTATCCCATGGAGGAAGATGCGGTAAAAGAGTTCCTCGCACAGGACGATATCGGGGGCTTGAACGTGACCATTCCCTATAAAAAGACCGTCATTCCCTTCTGCAAGCGCCTTTCCATGGAGGCGGCGACCATCGGTGCGGTAAACACCCTGTGCTTCCGCCAGGATGGCATCTACGGTCACAACACCGACTGTGAGGGCTTCACCTACATGGCGCGCCGCGCAGGCATCGATTTCCACAACAAAAAGGTGGTCATTTTAGGCAGCGGCGGCACGTCGCTTACCGCCCGCTACTGCGCACAGAAGCTGGGTGCAAGACAAATCGTCATCGTCTCCCGTAAGGGCGAGGACAATTACGACAACATCGCCAGACACTTTGATGCAGAAATCATTGTCAATACTACGCCCGTGGGCATGTACCCCAATGTGGGCAAGACCATGCTTGATCTGGACGATTTTTCCAATCTTTGCGGTGTGCTGGACGTGGTCTACAACCCCATGCGCACCCGTCTTGTACAGGACGCCATCGATCGGGACATCCCTGCCTCCGGCGGACTTTCCATGCTGGTGGCACAGGCTGTGGGTGCATCGGCGGCATTCTTTGAAAAGGAAATCCCCGATGAGGTGATCGAGGGCGTGTACCGTGCCATTGCCTCCGATGTGGAGAACGTGGTCATCTGCGGCATGCCCGGCTGCGGCAAGTCCTCCGTGGGACAGGCTGTGGCAAAGCTTCTTGGTCGGGACTTTATCGATCTGGATGAAAAGATTGCAGAATTGGCAGGCATGAGCGTGCCCGACCTGATCAACACCTACGGCGAGCCCTACTTCCGCGGTCTTGAAACAGAGCAGGCAAAGCTTTGGGGCATGCAAAGCGGTCTTGTCATCGCCTGCGGCGGCGGCACCCCTCTGCGCAAGGCAAATGTGGATGCCCTCAAACAAAACGGCAGAATGTACCGCCTGACCCGCGACCTCCGTCTCCTGCCCACCGACGGCCGTCCCCTTTCCAAGAATATGGAAGAACTTGAGCGCACCCGTCGCCCCTTCTACGAGGCTGCGGCAGACGTGACGATCGACAATTCTCTCACCATCGAAGATGCGGCAAAACGCATTGTGGAGGCACACAAAGCATGAAGATTTTAGTTTTGAACGGTCCCAACATCAACATGCTGGGCATCCGCGAACCCGATACCTACGGCAAGGCAACCTACGCAAACCTTTTGGAGCTGATCCGCGGCTACTGCGAGGAAAAAAACATCGAAGTTGAGTGCTACCAGTCCAACCACGAGGGCGATCTGGTGGATAAGATTCAGGCAGCCTATGGTGTGATCGACGGCATCGTGTTCAATCCTGCCGCCTATACCCACACCTCCGTGGCAATTTTGGATGCGGTCAAGGCCGTCTCCATCCCCACGGTGGAGGTGCACATTTCCGACGTGTCCAAGCGCGAGGATTTCCGTCAGGTGTCCTTCGTGCGGCAGGCATGCATCGCCACCATCGCAGGTCGGGGTTTCCAAGGGTACCTTGATGCCATCGATCTTTTGATGGAACAGGCAAAGTAAAAGAAAAAGCAAAAGGATGTATGAAATTCATACATCCTTTTTTGTTTTGAAAATGTTGGATATTTATGAAACCTCGTAGGGAACAGGCCGTGCCTGTTCCGCAAACGGTTGAGATATATCCTGCGTTGGCGGTCGAGGCATGGCCTCGACCCTACAGGTGTTGGAGTTTGATCAAAACGTCGGATGGGATTCCCGTAGGGGCTGCAATCTGCCGCCCTATCCACATTCAACCCAAATATTTCTCCAGCAGCACCAGTTTTACCCCTTCGATGCCGTTGAACACACTGTCCACGATACCGACTTCCGTGTAACCCAGCTTTTTATACAGGGCGCGGGCGGCAAGGTTGATGATGTTGGTGTCCATGCGAAGGTAGGGACAATTGCTTTGCCTTGCCATGTCCTCGTAGAATCGCACAAAGTCCGAGCCATAGCCTTTGCCCTTGCAGTCGGGGTCCACGGTGAGGGTGTGCAGTACCAGCACCTGATGTTCGGGTGCGTCGTACTGCCATGTGTCGCAGTCGAAATATTCTTTGACCTGCACCTGATTGATGCGGGCGGCAGCGACAATTCGCTCTTCTTCCACCATCACGTACAATTCCCCTGCATCGATGGCGATGCGTGCCGTGTCCGCCGTGGGGTACACGCCGCGCACCCAGCCGGTGGCGCATAAGTTTTCATCCTGCGCATTCAAAATGGCTTCATAGATTTCCGCAATGCGGTCGATATCGTCGTAAGCTGCCAAACGGATCATAGCAAATCTCCAAAATTATTGTTTTTCGATGGTAACGGTGAAGCCTTCCTCGCTCTGGCAATAGGTCACAAGGAAGTTTTCAAGATTCAGCTGTCCTTCACCGAAGACTTCTGCTGTGATGGCATCGCAGGCATAAAGCAGTTCGTCATTGAAGACATACTGCGGCTGCCCTGTCAGCACAAAGGCGTTCAGGCAAAGGTACAGTTCCCCCTCATAAAAAATGAGGTAATCCCCCTGCAAGGTAACGGATTTCAAGGCGCCGTCTTGCTCCACGCAGGAAATATCCACATAATCGGACACGATGGTGGTTTCATTGCCATTTTCCGACACCCACTGGCCTTCTTCATTCTGCTTGTAGGTGAGAATATCGTGGTACTCTGCAAGCTGATTGTAGTTTTCATGGAACTGCTCCGCCGTGATGTCGCCGCGGTGGATGGGCAGTGCGATATAAAACTGACACAAGGCGGTGACGGTGATCAGCAATGCGTAGACCACACCTGCGCTAATAACGCGGTGTCTTTTTTTATCCTTCAGGTGCAGGACAGAATCATCTTCCCAGGGAAGCGTCTTACCTTCGTTGCAGGCGCGATAACAGCGCACCTGACAGATCAGATCCCAGACGGGAAGACCAAAGCCCATGCCGTGCCAAAGCACAAGCCCTGTACGCTCAAAGGCATCGGCGTAGGTCAGTTTGCTTCCATCGGCACTCGTCAGTGTCATGCCAAGCAGCCATTTGCCCACGGTGGTGCCCCATCGGGAAAGCAGCAAGGGCTCTGTCACCAGCATGATGCCAAAATAAAGGAAACCCAAAAGCGTGGCGCCGATGATGCCAAAATTGCCCGTATTGATGCGGAACCCCAGCATCAGGATCAAGTCGATGGGCAGGGAGTACAGCGCAAGGTCGATGGCGCGGGCAAAGTATCTTCGGATGGGGCCGCGCACACGGGGCAGCGCATCCGATTCCAGGTTGGGAGCTTCGTCAAATTTGGCAAGATAGCGTTCGCTTGGAAGGTCATCAAACCCCACATGGTCGCTTTGAATGATCCTGCAAATGCTCTCCGCTCGGGCAAGTTCCTGCTTTTCTTCTTCCAGCTCACGGATCTTCTCCTGCATGATGGAAGATAATGCCCGCTCCCCTTTTTGCAGTGCACGAATTTCATCCAATGACACATGCAGTGCACGAAGCAGTTTGATCTTTTGCAGAAGGTCTGCATCCTCCTTCGAGTAGTCGCGGTAACCGTTTTCCCCACGGGCAGGATGAAGCAAACCCTCGGACTCATAAAAACGAATGTTGGCACGGGTAAGGCCCGTCAAAGTTTCAATTTCTTTGATCGTCATGTCAATACCACCTTTCATGGGGTGAGTATAAGGCGTAAAGTCACTTGACACGCAAGAGAATTTTTCTATATCATGCAAAATATTTGCCCTTGTGTCAAGTTGGACATTGCAGGATCGGTGCAGCCTCCAACGCTGCTCCACCCTGCAAAAATCATAAACATTACAATTATTAATTGACAAGTGGAGTACTACGCTTCCTTCAAGGGAGAATTCGGTCGCGTACAGGTGGAGGTTTTGAGCTATCTTTACGACAACCAAAGCACCCACGTGCAGCAGTTTGCAGATATGCTGACCATTCCAAAGCAGCACGCCTCCAAGATCCTTGCCCGTTTGCAGGAACAAGGTCTGGTGACCCGACAAAGCGACCCTGCAGACGGTCGTTCCGTGCTTTTTTCTTTGAGCAGCGAGGGACTGCAGCTGATGGAAGATCACCTTGCCGTCAGCCACGCCCGCTTCACGGAGCGTTTTTGCCGCCTTTCAGAAGAAAAACAGGCAGAGCTTGTTCGCGCGATGGAGATGACAACACAATACTTAAAGGAGCTTTGATGCTCCTTTTTTTGTTTGGGAATCTGCGCCGGATGTTTGCGGACAGCCCGGGAGGGCTGTCCCTACGATCGTTTGGCTCACCGTTTTTGTCATCCTGAGCGGAGCCGTCAGGCGCAGTCGAAGGATCTGTGATTTTACATGCCATTGTCGGACGACCATGCGACCGTGTTTTTTCAAGCATTCCCCCCGTGCGGGAGGGCTCGGCGGCCCTCCCCTAC
>JAGBGW010000015.1 GCA_017935825.1 Clostridia bacterium | reverse complement strand
GGCGAAATCAGGAACGTCACCACATCAAGACCCTTTGCCGTCATGCGTGATTCACACTCTTCCAACGTGGGAAGTTCCGCAAAGGAAACCTCAAAGCAGGTCTTTTCCATGCCAAGTTCCTTTAATTGTTCAAGAAGCTTTTTTTCAAGCACCTTTGCCGCTTCTTTTCGCTTTTTGCTGCAGGCACAGGCAAGCTTGTAATATGCCTTCACTTTTTCTTCGATCTTCTTTTGAAGCTGGATGGCATCGCTTGCACCCGATTCCAGCTGCTCGATTTCTTCCTGCGCTTTGTCGCGGAATGCAAGGATCGCTGCAATGTCGCTTCCGTACTTACGCTTCAAAGAAAATATATCTTCCAATCTCGCCTCGATGGCGGCAAGCTCGCGGTCGTCGTATTCCACATCGAAGGAAAGGCTTCGAAGGGTCCTGCCCGCATCTTCCAGACGATAGAGAAGATCGGAAAGTTCCTGACTGATCGCCTGATACTGCTCATCGAAGCGACCGATATCACTCATGGCATCCACGGCAGCGGAAAGAGAATCCGATGCACTTGCCGAGCCGCCGCTTACACAGGTGTAGGCCTGAGAAAGATTCTGGCTGATCTGTTCTGCCGCAACCAGTTTTTCACGCCGCTGGGTCAGTTCTTCTTCCTCCCCCACCTTCAGATTCATGGCGTCGATCTCATCGCGCTGGAATCGCAGGATGTCAAGCTGACGCTCCCTCTGCATGGGGTCGATCAGGTTTTCTTTCAAACGGGCACGCATGGAAAGGATATCGCGATGCAGAGCCGACAATTCCTGCACGTCGGCTTTCACCGCGCCCGTCTCGTCGCTTGCATCCAGAAACTGCAGATGACTTGCGGCATTGAGGAGCGATTGGTGGTCATGCTGACCGTAGATATCGATCAAAAGCGCCGCCAGCTGTTTTACCACGGAAGCAGAAACAAGCACGCCGTTTACTCTGCACGTGCTTCTGCCCGATTCATTCAATTCTCTTGACAAGACCAGTGTCTCGTCATCGTCCGGCAGCATTTCCTGCTGTAAAAACGCATGTGCGGCGGCATTTTCCGCGATGTTGAATACTGCCTCGACCGCGGCACGTTTGGCGCCGCGTCGAAGCAGATCACGTTCGTTCTTGCCGCCCAAGGCAAGCTTCAGCGAATCGACAATGATCGATTTACCTGCGCCCGTCTCGCCGGTCAGCACATTAAAGCCGGCACAAAAATCCAATCCGATGCTGTCGATCAGCGCCAGATTCTTCACCGACAAATGCTCAAGCACAGTTTATTCTCCTTTATATGAAAAGAAATTAGCGCATCATCTGACGGAAGCGTGCCATAACGGAGGGCACATCTTCGTTGGAACGGGCAATGACCAAAATGGTATCGTCGCCTGCGATGGTGCCGATGATCTCATCCCAGCGCAGTTTATCAATGGCGCCTGCCGCTGCAGATGCGGTGCCGTTTACCGTGTGCAGCACGATCAGGTTGTTGGCTGCGGTGATGTTGAGCACGGATTCCGAGAAAAGACGCATCCAGCGCTCTTCCATAGAATCTTCCGCACGTTCCATCAATGCATAGCGGTACATACCGTTGGCACCCTGGGTTTTGATCAGACGCAGTTCCTTAATGTCGCGGGAAATGGTCGCCTGGGTGGCAACGATGTTGCGCTTTTTGAGTTCTTCCGCCAGCTCTTCCTGCGTTGCGATATCATTCTTATTGATGATATCCAAAATCATGGTCTGTCTGGTCAGTTTCATAATGCCGACACTCCTTCAAGCAAATGTGTTTTATGTGTTTTTTTATTCTGCCGGGCTCATCCCGGTTAATTTGCTGCGAAGTACGCGATAAAAATTGTGACCCTGCAGGCGAATGAACTTCGCGCTGTGCTGTGCGCGGCGGATGACCACGCGGGCATTCTGACAAACGGGGTAGGTCTTCTGTCCATCCAGCGTTAAAACTGCATCGCCCCTGCTGTCGATGGGAACAAGTTCGATCGTGCTTTGGGCACCTACGACCACACTTCTGTTATAAAGGCTGTGGGGACAGATGGCAGAAATCAAAATACACTCGATCGTAGGGCTTACGATCGGTCCGCCTGCGGAAAAGGAATATGCTGTGGAACCTGTGGGAGTAGAAATCACAAGGCCGTCCGCCTGATAGTTATCCACCACTTCCCCATCCACGCGGGCGCAGATGGTCATCATGCGGGCAATGGACTGACGGGAAAGCACCACGTCATTCATGGCTGTGCCGATATACGCATCATCGATGAAGCAGTCGATCATCATGCGTTCTTCCACCTGATAGTCGCCTGCAAGCAGTTCTTCCAGCGCATGAGGCAAGTCGTCCGTTTCTGCCGCGCTCAAAAAACCCAGTTTACCCATATTGATGCCGAATATCGGGATGGAGGCTTCCTTTGCCTTGCGCGCCGCTCCCAAAAGCGTGCCGTCACCGCCCAGTACGATCATCACATCGGGTTTGGACCAGAGTACGTCATCGTCCACACCAAATTCCGCCCGACCGATATATGTACACAAACGTTGGGACATAACGACACAAATATCGCGGCAGGACAAAAATTCCACGATATCGATGATCGCTTCTTTGTGTATATTCTTTTCCTTATAGACATACACGCCGACACATTGCATATGCATTTCCTCCGCACTTATGCGGTACTTCTGGTATCAATATACATCAATTGTTTGTTTTTTTCAACTTGAAAAGGAAATAATTTTATAAAAATACACGAATACAAGAAAATTTCCTGTATTCGTGCATATACAGCTTATGAATGATGGGATTCATGTGCATCGTCGACCGTTTTAGGTACATCCAGCACCACATCTTCCTCGTCGCTCTTTTTCAGGTACAAGAGGAATTCGATATTCCCCTTGGGACCTGTGATGGGCGAAAAATTCAGCCCTGCGATGGAAAAGCCCGTTTCCGATGCAAATGCCACCACGTCTTCGATGACCTGCACATGGACGTTTTTGTCACGCACAACGCCGTTTTTGCCAACGAAACCTTTGCCTGCCTCAAACTGGGGCTTGATCAGCACCACCGCTTCTGCCCCATCTGCCATGCAGGTATGCATTGCAGGAAGAAGAAGCTTCAAAGAAATGAAGGAGGCATCCACACCGACGAAGGCAAAGGGTTCTTCAAAATCTTCGGGCTTGATAAAGCGTGCATTGATGCGTTCCATGACCACAACGCGGTCGTCGTTTCGAAGTTTCCAGTCCAGCTGACCATAGCCAACGTCGATGGAATAAACCTTTTTTGCACCTGCCTGCAGCATACAGTCGGTAAAGCCGCCTGTGGAAGCGCCGATATCGCCGCAAATTTTGCCCGTCACATCAATGGGAAACACCTGCAGTGCTTTTTCCAGCTTCAGGCCGCCGCGGCTTACAAATTTCAAACCTTCGGTGATGGTGATTTCGCAAGATTCCTCCACCTGCTGGGAAGCCTTCTGCACGGCGATGCCGTTAACCCGCACATTGCCCGTCATAAGCAGTGCCTGTGCCTTTTGACGGGAATCCGCCACGCCTTTTTCCACCATCAATACATCCAGTCGTTTTTTCACTTATTTCCCTCCAAAAAACCGCAGACGGAATCTGCCACGCCCTGTGCATCCAGTTTCAGTTCCTGCAGCCACTGCGCTCTTGTCATGTGGACAAGGAACCGATCGGGTACGCCAAGCACAAGGGTCTTATTCATCACGCGATGTTCATTCATCCATTCAAGCACTGCGCTGCCAAATCCACCCTGAAGGACGCCGTCTTCCAAGGTGACGATGTAAGGGTGCTTCATGGCTTGTGCAAGTGCCGCTTCATCCAAAGGCTTGACAGAGCGCATGCCGTAGACGGTGGTGGTGATGCCCCGCGCTTCCAGAATTTCGGAAGCCATGGTGGCCTGCTTTGCCATCACGCCGCAGGAAAGGATCGCCACATCATGTCCTTCCACCAGCACGCGTGCATCGGGCATTTGCGCCACGCAGTTAGGGTACATATCGCCAAGGCCGTTGTCCCCTTTGGGGAAACGGATGGTGCAGGGACCATCCAGCGACAGTGCATAAGCCAAGGCATCTGCCATCTCACTGGGCTGACAGGGCGAAAGGATCGTCATGTTGGGGATGCTTCGAAGAAAAGCGATATCGAACACGCCCTGATGGGTCTGCCCGTCGTCGCCCACGATACCTGCGTGATCCGCAAGCAGGATCACGGGCAATTTCTGCGTACACACGTCGTGGATGATGGAGTCATAGCTTCGCTGAAGGAACGTAGAATACACCGACACAATGGGACGAAGTCCGCCACGCGCCATGGCAGCTGCCAATGTAACGGCATGCTCTTCTGCAATCCCCACGTCAAAGAATCGCTTCGGGAATTGTTCGGCAAACGCGGTCATACCTGTTGCATCGGGCATTGCCGCGGTGATGGCAACCACACGGGGGTCGTTTTTCCCAAGTTCCACAAGGGTATCGGAAAACTCACCCACGAAGGTCTTGCGCTTTAAGGGTTTGACATCCATCTTGCCGCTGGTGACGGAGAATGTCGATGCACTGTGGTAACGGCTGGGGTCGCGCTCGGCGGCGGAAAAACCGCTTCCTTTTTTGGTCATCACATGTACAAGCACGGGACCCTTCTTTTTCTTTGCACGTTCCAGCGCTTCTTTTACTTCCGTGATATTGTGACCGTCCACGGGACCGATGTAGTACATGCCAAGTTCTTCAAACAAAGCACCTTCGATCACCATGTACTTGATGCCGTTTTTCATGCGGTGCAGGAAGTTTTCCACCCTGGGACAGCGAGCCACTGCCTTGCGCGTCCAAAGCTTAAAGCTGTTATAGCGCACACTGTGGCGCATGCGGCGAAGTGCCTTGGACACTGCGCCCACGTTGCGGGAGATGGACATTTTATTGTCGTTGAGCACCACGATCATGTTGGTGCCGGAATTGCCCGCATCGTTGAAGCCTTCCCAGATCATGCCGTTGCCAAGGGCGCCGTCGCCCACCACGGCAATGACATGTTCATCGCCGCCCAAAATATCGCGGGCGCGGGCAAGACCAAGTGCTGCAGAGACGGAAGTGCCTGCATGACCTGCGCCGAATGCATCGTACTCGCTTTCGGTAATGACGGGAAAACCGCTGGGGCCGCCTGCGGAGCGAAGATCCGCCATGCGGGATTTGCGGCCTGTCAGAATTTTATGGGCGTAGCACTGGTGCCCCACGTCAAAGACGATCTTGTCCTTGGGGCAGTCAAAGCAGGCATGCAGTGCCACCGTCAGTTCCACAATGCCAAGGTTGGAGGCAAGGTGGCCGCCTGTTTTGCTGACGGTCGTGATGATGAATTTTCGGATCTCGTCACTTAAAATCGTCAGCTGTTCATCGCTGAGAGATTTTAAGTCTTTGGGATAATCCACATTTGCAAGAATACTCATAACGATATTTCGTCCCTTTCGGACAGATTATGCCTCACGTTCCAACATGCTTTGGGCAATGGAAGAAAGAACCTGCGTATCGCCGTCGATGGCAGCGAGGGCCTCGATGGCTTCGGCGGTCACCTGGGCGGCAAGTTCACGCGCCTTTTCAAGACCATACAGACCCACATAGGTCTGCTTTTCATTTCTTTCATCGGAGCCGATGGGCTTGCCAAGCTTTGCCTCATCCCCCGTCACGTCCAAAATATCGTCGGTGATCTGGAAGGCAAGACCAAGTTTTTCGCCGTAGCATGCCGCTGCTGCAATACCCTCTTCGTCCGCGCCGCCAAGGATGGCACCTGCAGTGCATGCCGCACGGATCATGGCACCCGTCTTTGCACGGTGGACATCTTCGGTTGCATAGTCTGCGTTGCCCCGTTCGTTGCTTAAATCCATGCACTGACCTGCGATCATGCCGGTCACACCTGCGCCGCAGGCAATTTCATCCATGGCACGGATGCCGCGCACGGGAGACTGTTTTGCCGCAGAAATCATGGTCTCATAGGCAAAGTTCAAAAGGCCGTCGCCCGCAAGAAGTGCCATGCCCTCACCGTAAACTTTATGGCAGGTGGGTCTGCCGCGGCGAAGGTCGTCGTTATCCATGGCAGGCAGGTCGTCGTGGATCAAAGAATAGGTATGGATCATCTCCATCGCACAGGCATACGGCATGGCATCAGCATCCTGTCCGCCAAATGCACGGCAGAAAAGCAGCATCAAGGCAGGACGAAGCCGTTTGCCGCCTGCGGAAACGCTGTACCACATGGCCTCTTTGACCTGAGAAGGAATAGTGGTCCGTTCAAACAGTTCTTCCAACGCCTTCTGCACGCTTTGTGCAAGGTTTTTCAGTTCAGACATCTGCATCCTCCTGCAGTTCAAACAAGGATTCTTCAAACGCAGCCTGCTTCTTTTCCAAGGTAGTGACTTTGCCCGCCGCTTTTTTCAGCTGACCGTTCATGGCCTGAGCATAGCGCATCCCCTCTTCATACAGTGCAACGGATTCATCCAGCGCGATATCGCCCCGCTCCAGACGTTCCACGATCTGCTGCAGACCCGCAAGATTCTCTTCAAAACTCAATTTTTCCTGTTTTGTCGCCATAAGGTGTTATTCCTCCATATTCGACACAAATTCCGCCTGACGACAGCCGTCGCGCCAGGTAATGGTCACGATGCCGTCTTTTTTCTGCGTGCTTGTCGATATTAGTTTTCCTTCTTCGTCCGTTACCATGGCAAAGCCGCGCGCCATGACCGCCTTGGGGTCAAGGGATGAAAGGCGCTCGGTCAAGACCTGTGCCTGATGGGATTTTTCCATGGACACGGTGCTGACGGCTGTGGAAAGACGGCTTGTCAGCTGCTGCAGACGAAGTGCATGTTTTTCGATATTGCGTGCAGGCATTGCCATCTGCCGCGTGGAAAGCAAAGCTTTCATGCGCGAAAACTTCATATCGATGACCCGATGCACGGCAAGTCCTGCACGCTGCATAAGCTTGGATGCAGCGCCTTCCAGTTCCGCCATGACGGGAACTGCCAGCTCCGCCGCAGCAGAAGGTGTGGGCGCACGAAGGTCGGATACAAAGTCAGCGATGGTGGTATCGGTCTCATGACCAACAGCAGAGATGACGGGAATTTTTGAATCCGCAATGGCTCGCGCTACAATCTCCGTATTGAATGCCCAAAGGTCCTCTGCACTGCCGCCACCGCGACCCACGATCAGCACATCGGCACGACCATAGTCGTTCATCCAGCGGATTCCCCGGGCAATATCGGGTGCGGATTGGGCGCCCTGCACCGCCACAGGACAGATAAGGATATCAGCTCTTGGATATCTTCGGGAAATAACGTGGATAATGTCGCGCACTGCCGCGCCTTTACCGGAAGTGACCACGCCCACACAGGCAGGCAGCTTTGGAATGGGACGCTTGCGGGAAAGATCAAAAAGCCCTTCTTCCTGCAGCTGTTTCTTCAATTTTTCAAACGCCACATACAGCGCACCCACACCTGCAGGGCGCATGGCGCGGACGATAAACTGGTAGCGCCCCTCTTTGACATAAACCGACACGCTGCCCACCGCTTCCACCAGCTGTCCGTTTTGCGGCATGAAGGCCTGCGCCTGATACTGGGCAAAACAAACACAGGAGATGGCGGCATGCTCGTCCTTCAAAGTGAAGTAGGCATGTCCCGAAGGGTATTTCTTATACCCCGATACCTCGCCGATGAGCGTGATACCGCGCAGCATCGGGTCGTTTTCAAGGGCGGATTTTACATATTCATTTAACTCGCCGACGGTTACGCTTTGGCGCATGAATTTTTCGCTCCAATATAAGTATTTTCAAGCAGCATGGCGATGGTCATGGGACCTACGCCGCCGGGCACGGGCGTGATATAGCCTGCAACTTCGCTGGCGGATGCAAAATCCACATCGCCCACAAGGCCGGATTCTGTGCGGTTGATGCCAACGTCAATGACCACTGCGCCGGGTTTTACCATATCGCCTGTGATCATATTGGGGCGGCCAACTGCCGCAACAAGTACGTCTGCATTTTTCGTGAACGAGGAAAGGTCCTCCGTCTTGGAATGGCAGACGGTGACGGTGGCATTTTTTTGCAGGAGAAGCAGTGCGGCAGGTTTGCCCACGATGTTGCTTCTGCCCACGATCACTGCATTTTTGCCCGAAAGGTCGATACCTGCGCTTTCGATCAGGCGCATGACACCCTTGGGCGTGCAGGGCACAAAGCCTTCCATTCCCGACAAAAGAGCGCCCATATTCACCGCATGGAAACCGTCCACATCCTTTTTGGGATCGATCAGTTCCAGCACGCGGGATTCATCAAGATGCTTGGGCAGGGGCAGCTGTACCAGGATGCCGTGGATGGAATCATCCTCGTTATAGCGGCGCACGAGGGCTTCCAGTTCTTCCTGCGTCACGTCTTGGGGCAGACGATCCACGATGGAACCCATGCCTGCACCGATGCAGGCACGTTCTTTATTGCGCACATAGACGGCGCTTGCAGGGTCATCCCCTGCAACGATGACAGCAAGGGTGGGCTTGACACCTGTTTCCTCGATCAAGGTCTGCACTTTTTGCGAAAGATCTTCACGGATGCTTGCCGCAAGTGCTTTACCGTCCAAAATTACTGCAGACATAGCTTAGATTTCTCCTTTATGTTTCAATGCGCCGTAGATGGCTACGCCAACGGCGTTGTCGCTTGCAAGGAAGCTTTGGGCATAGTGCACGCGAAGGGCGCGGCACTGCTTTTGCACGCGCTGTGCGATCAGCGTACGAAGAATGCTGCTGGATGCAACACCGCCCATGATGAGTACATCACGCACACCTGTTTTTTTCAATGCATTTGCCATCCATTTGACAAGGGTACGGGCAACGGTGCTGTAGGTGCACATGGCAACGTACGCATGGTCTGCCCCCGATTCCACCCTTCTTTTCAGTGCCGAGGCAGGACCTGCAAAGCTGACCTGCATATCGCGGACACTGACAGGGATGTCGTTGATATCCAAAGTTTCATCTGAAAATTCACCTGCAAGGCGTTCCATATGCACACCTGCAGGAAAGGGCAAGCCCATCTGCACACCGATGCGGTCGATCATCTGGCCTGCGCTGTTGTCAAGGGTTTCCCCCACCAATTCGCCTTCGTAAGTCTCATGGTTTACATGCAGCATTTCGCAGGTGCCGCCCGAAAGATGAATTGCAAGAAAATCGTCGCCGAAATGGATGTTGGAAGCATGGGTACCTGCAAGCAGGTGTCCGACCTGGTGGGAAGTCACATAAAGCGGTACACAGAAGCATTCCGCCATGGTCTTTGCAAAGGCATGTCCCGCACGAAAGACAGGCATGTAGCTTTCTTCCAGCGATCTGGGCGTGGCAGAAACGCACACGCATTTGACTTCATAATCACAGATTTCCCTTAAATCTGACAAAAGCTGCCGAAACAAGTCCGGCAGCTTGCATACATGCTGATATAATGCGTCACTTTGACGCAGCCCGCATTCACCCATCTTTACGGGCAATATCTCGCGCTGCTGGCAAAGCAAAACGCCGTTTTCATCCACAGCGGCAACGGACGTGGTATAACAGCTGGTATCCACGCCAATGCACACTCCGCGTTTCATTTTTATTCCTCCTGCGCCAATTGAGCAGCGTACGAAGACAGCATACCATTGATGAAGGTAGGCGTTTCATCGCCGCAGTAACGTTTGGCAAGTTCCACCGCTTCGTTGAT
>JAGBGW010000014.1 GCA_017935825.1 Clostridia bacterium | reverse complement strand
CCAGCCTGGAAAAATCAAACAGCGCCTGCATGTACTGGTAAGCGGTGGATTTGGCATCGCCCGTGTTATGGGAAAAGACACTTCTGGTCTTGATGTTCAAACCCTCTTCCTGAAGCTGGGAAAGCATCTTCTGGGGCTTGATAAAACCTGCCTTCATCTGGGCAGCGGTAAGGCTGACAGCATAGGTGTGGCAATCCAAAAGGCGGATGATATCACGCACCGCCTGCTTGTCTTCCTCTTTGGTATAGGTTTTGCCCACGATCTTCTGGAAAAGGGTGAACAAATCCTCGAAATCATCCATGGGACCGACCTGTACGGTGGGCATGCCCATGGAAGAAAAGTCCGTACGGGAAGTAAAGATCAGTTTGCAGGGAAGGTCCATCACATCTGCAAGCTTTTCGTCGTCTTCCACGTCAAAGTTGTCGATGATGATAAGGGTGTGTTCGTCCACAAGACCGCGCAGGACGTCCATTTTTCTGTCATAGTAATCCTGCGTGGATTCACCCTGACCGCCTGCGGCAGAGGCCTGTTTTAAGTTTTCCACACGAATCGCCTGATCGCTGGCGATCAGATGCAAAAGGTCCGTCTGGTAGGATGCAAATACGGCAGTGGTAAATTCCGCAGCATGGCGCTTTGCAAATGCCTTTGCGATCTCACTTTTGCCGATGCCGCCCATACCGCACAAAAACACCGCGTGCTCGCCGCTTGCAAACAGTTCGTCGATTTGATCCAGTTCCTTGGTTCTGCCGATAAATTCCCCACGGGGAGAAATGGGCTTGCCGATCAGCCGTTTTTTCATGCGGTTGACACTGTCCACAAAGGCACCCGACTCGTAGTTGTCTTCCTCGCTTTGCAGCGCATGGGCAACGCGATCTGCCAGTTCTTCCAGACGCTGTTCCATGGGCGGTGTGACCGCATCGATCCAGTGGAAGGCGGAAAGGTGATACTTCATGCGGCCTTTGAGTTCACTTTCATCAATACGGAAGGGGAAAATAAAGCTGCTGTTCTGCGTGGCAAGGGTGATCTCCTTTGCAACCTCGTTGGATGCAAGGGAGTGCTCGCTGACCACGATGACGAATGCACGGGCGTTTTCAATGGCATTGGTGATGCTGCCTGCCCAGTCGCTTTCTTTGATATCTCTGGGCGCAATAAAGCAGCGCAGGCGCCGTGACTCAATGTAATGGCACACCGCATCTGCGATCAGTTTGTCGCAGGTATTGTAGCTGATAAAAACATCGTACTGCATAAAAACCTCAACACAAGTGGTCGTTATTTTACTTGATTGTATCACATCTTTTTCGTATGATAAAGGAAAGCAATACGAGGTTAAAACAAAATGCAGCAAAATATTTATACCGTTTTGGTCAACAAGACCCATCCCGTGGCGGAGGATTTTTTATCATCCGTCAAACTTACCTGCGCCAAAGGCACCAAGGATCGTCCTTTTCTCATTGAAGAAAAAACCTACGAAGCCTACCTTGCGTTGGAAGCATATGTAAAACAGCAGGAGAATGTCATCATTGGCATCGGCAATGCCTACCGAAGTGTAGAACAGCAACAAATGATCTACGAACGCTTCTGCTGGGAATTCGGCCAGGCGTATGCGGATAAGATCGTCGCCCCCGTGGGAAAAAGCGAGCATCACACGGGGCTTTGTGTGGATCTGGAACTGTTCTTTGAAGAGGAAGGATTCATCTCCAACAACCACAATTTTGACCGAATCAGCGCAGTATTTGAAAAGCATGTGCATCCCCATCTGGCAGATTTCGGCTTTATTCTGCGCTACCCCGAAGCAAAAGAGCACATCACAGGCTACCCCTACGAGCCCTGGCATATCCGCTATGTGGGACAAGAAATGGCATATAAAATTGCGGAACAGAAGATGACACTGGAAGAATATCT
>JAGBGW010000149.1 GCA_017935825.1 Clostridia bacterium | reverse complement strand
GCTGCTGGTCTGATCTCTTTATCGGTCGCCTCCCTGCCAAGGACGGTGTTGGTCATGGCGGAGGTGTCGCCGATGGTCTCCGTTGCCGATACAAGGAAGATCATCGTGACAGAGACGATGGCGCTCAGATTAAATACGGGTTTGTAGGGCATGATGCGGGGCAGGGAGACCACCGCCACATCCTGCAGCGCAGAAAGATCCACTTTGCCCATGCAAAGTGCCAGGATATAACCCACCACAAGGCCGAACAAAACGGAAAGCTGTTTCAAATGACCCTTTGCAAGGATGTTGAAGCCGATGCAGCAGATCAGCGTCACCGTGCCCAGGATCCAGTTTTGTGCACTGCCGAAATCCGCTGCGCCCACGCCGCCTGCAAAGGAGTTGGCGCCCACGCTCAAAAGGCTGAAGCCGATGGCGGTGACCACGCAGGCAGAGACGATGGGGGCGATGATCTTTCGCCAGTATTTGGCAAAGAAGCCCAAAAGACCTTCGATCACACCGCCGATCAGAACGGCGCCGATCACGGCTTCATAGCCCCATTGCGGACCCACATAGCAAAAGACGGAGACGAAGGTGAAGCTGATGCCCATGACGATGGGCAGTTTTGCACCCAATTTCCATACCGTGAAAAGCTGTACCAGCGTACCGATACCTGCCATGATCATTGCAGTCTGGATCAAGGACGCGGTCTCTTGGGTGGAAAGTCCGCTGGCTGCCGTGACGATCATGATGGGCGCGATGTTGGCGACAAACATTGCCAAAACGTGCTGCAGACCAAAGGGGATGGACTTTAAAATCGGCACACGCCCGTTAAGAGAATAGATGTTTTCGATCTTTGCTTCAGGTTTCGGCGCTTTGGACATGCGTTATGCCTCCTGATGGCGGAAGGTGATGGCGCCAGTTTGTGCATCCATGGCATCCACGATCGCCAAAGATTCCAGACGATAGCCCATGTTGCGGATGGCGCGGCCGCCCACCTGGAAGCCTTTTTCAATGACGATGCCCAAGCCTTCGATCTTTGCACCTGCTGCGTTGGCAATGGCGATCAGCCCCTGCAGTGCGCAGCCGTTGGCAAGGAAATCGTCGATGATCAAAATACGATCCTCTGCACCCAGGAATTTTTTGGATACGATGACCTGATTGACGTTCTTGTGGGTGAAGGACTCCACCTGTGCGGTGTACATCTCCCCATCAAGATTGACGGATTTGGACTTTTTCGCAAAGATCATGGGTACGCCGAATTCCCTTGCCACAAATGCGGCAATGCAGATGCCGGAAGCTTCGATGGTCATGACCTTCGTGATGTTTGCATCCGCAAAACGACGCTTGAATTCACGACCGATTTCTTCCATCAAAAGGATGTCCATCTGGTGATTCAAAAAGCTGTCCACCTTCAGAACGTTGCCGGGTTTGACGATGCCATCTTTTGCGATTCTTTCTTCCAAAAAATTCATGTGTGTGTTCTCCGATTTTGATAGGGTGAAAGAATTATTTGTTTTCTTCCAAAATGGGGGTGATGGTGTCCCAGATGGTGGTGAGAATCTCCTGCGCATGCTGCTCCCAGGAAGATACAGCGATTACCGCATCCAGCTCATGGGACACGATGATGAACTGACCAAGATAGCCGTCTGCGCGGTAGGCCTTGGCACGGGGCACGCATCTCCAGAACTGGTAGCCGTAGCCGTCCTCGTTGTCGGGACCGTCCTTATGGGGCGTGGTGTCGGCAAGTGCCATGCCGCTTCGATCGATCCAGGATGCGGAGACAAGGCGTTTGCCCTCCCACATGCCGCGGTTCAGGTGCAAAATGCCAAGCTTTGCAATTTCGGTGGTGTTCAGATAAAGACCGGTGTAGCCAAGGTTTCTTCCCTTGGGGCAAACCTGCCAGTGCACGTCACGGATGCCCATGGGGTCAAACAGACGGGGGCGCAGGTATTCCAAAACAGACAGTCCCGTGCGCTTTGTCACGATGGCAGAAAGCGTATAGCTTGCACACTGGTTGTAGCAGAAATACGTGCCCGGCTTTTTCTGGATGGGGCGGCGCAGGAAGTAGCGCACACCGTCGTCCTCGTCGTCACCGTTTTCGGGGTTGTAGCACTGGTCTTCGGTGTGACCGGTGGTCATGGTCAGAAGATGCTCCACGCAAAGTTCGTCCAGATAGGGCATTTCCTGCTCGGGAGCAAGCTCGGGGAAGATGTCGATGATGCGCTCGGAAACATTCAGCTTGCCCTCGTCCACCAGCATGCCGATGGCGATGGAAACGTAGGATTTGCTGATGGAGTGCAGGCTGTAGCGCAGGTTGGGTGCCCAGCGGTGGCAGGCGATCTTTTTGCCGTGCTGATAGACCTCAATGCCGCGGACGCGAAGTCCTTTTTCTTCGATCTGAGAAATAAAATTGGTCAGCATACTAATGTACTCCTTGTGTGAAATAAAAACGAAATCTGTATCTTTATATTAAATCCTGCCGAATTCAAATGCAATATTTTTTATAAATAGGAAGGAAAATCCGTAAAGCGGAGCGAATATAAGCAACAACAAAAATTCGGAGGTATTTTTTATGAACATCATGGATTGCATCATTACCCGTCGAAGCATCCGTAAATACACCGGCCAGGTCATCACCGAAGAGCAGCTTGAAGCGCTGCTTAAGGCCGCAATGTATGCACCCAGTGCAATGAAGCGTCTGCCCTGGCACTTTGTTGTCATTCAGGATCCTGAAAAGCTTGCAAAGATCACCGAAATTCATCCCTACACCAAGATGGTCGTTCCTGCAGGTACCGCCATCGTGGTATGCGGCGATGCTTCCATCAACGACAATATTACCCATCTGACCCAGGACACTGCTGCAGCAATCCAGAATATCCTTCTTGCAGCACACGGCATGGGTCTTGGCACCTGCTGGTGCGGTCTGTACGACAATGTTGAGCGTCGTGCTGCCATCTGCGAACTTTGCGGCATCGAGGACGAGAACATCCTGCCCATGAGCATCATCGCGGTCGGTAACCCCGACGATGCACCTGAGACTCCCGACCGCTTCAAGCCCGAGCGCATCCACCGCGAAAAGTGGTAAGAGTATAAGGAGGAAATTCCCTATGGATCAATATATGCGCGAGCAGCTGCCCATTCGCGCCCTGCCCGGCCGCGGTATCGTGGATGCAGTGGGTCCCAACGGCCCCCGTTTTACCGACGGCATGAATGTGGGCTTTGCACTTTATGATGAAAGCTTCGGTCCCATGGAACCCCATCATCATGCAGAAGAATGTGTCTATATCAAGCATTCCGACCGTGCATGGGTGGAATGGGGCGGTGAACCCGACAATCTGCTTTATAAAGCAGAGCTTGTCACGGGACAGCTTCTGCATTTCCCCGAAAACGAATGGAATGTGTTCCGCTTTGAAGAAGGCGGCTCGCTTGAGATCATCTTTATCTACGGCAGCGGCGCCAATGCCCGTCCCGAGGATAACAAGAAAAAATAAAGGAGATTTATGAATATGAGCAGCAATAACCACGGTTCCACCTTCCGCATGGATGCCTATGCAGGCGAGAAAAAAGAGGGCGCAAAGGTTGAGTCCACCTTCGCCTATGATGCCATGATCGGCAGCAAGAAGCAGGAAGAGGAAGTCGCACCCGTCACCGCAAAGGGTGAAAACCCCGTCTCCGGCAGCAACGCAGGGTCCAACTTCCGCATGGATGCCTACGCAGGCAAGAAGAAGGAAGGCCCCAAGGTCGAATCCACCTTCGCCTACGATGCCATCATCGGCAAAAAGAAATAATCGCATCCCCAAAAAGGACAGGTTCGCCTGTCCTTTTTCTATTTCCGTTTGATATCATGTAGGGGAGGGCCGCCGCGCCCTCCCACTGTGGTGCGTGTTGGAAAGAATAGATTACGAATGGTCGCCAATCCTTGTCATCGTAGGGCGGGGGCTTGCTCCCGCCGTCGTGGCATATGCTTGGAAAGAACAAGAAACGCATGGTCGTCCATCGTTGCCACCGTAGCCCGCCTGCCATGGATAGAAACCCAACGTTTGCGGGCGGATATGGAATCCGCCCCTACGATGAAAAACCAAAACAATGTCATCAATGAAACGTCACAGATCCTTCGACTTCGCTCAGGATGACGTGGTGAGCATAATGTTTGATATCATGTAGGGGAGGGCCGCCGCGCCCTCCCGCCATGGTGTGTGTTGGAAAGAATAGATTACGCATGGTCGCCAATCCTTGTCATCGTAGGGCGGGGGCTTGCTCCCGCCGTCGTGGCATGTGCTTGGAAAGAACGAAACCGTATGGTCGTCCATCATTACCACCGTAGGGGCGGCTATCAGCCGCCCGCCTGCCATGGATAAAATCAAACGTTCGCTACACCGCCCGATCAAACGATTCAACACTCCCTGCATACAACTTCCCACTCCTGCGCATACTGAAACCACACTATTCATATAAGGAAGGGAATCGTATGCTGCGAAGAATAACCTGGGTCGTAATATTGGCATTGGTGCTGTCGGCGGTACTCCCCATTCGTCCTGCGGCAAAACTGCCCACGGCAAAGCGGCTGGATGCCGACCAAATCACCGCCGCCACAAAAGGGGAGGATCTGTCCCTTGCCCGCATCCTGCACCTGACGGGGGAGGAGGATCTGCTTGCCATCTCCGCCTACGTCTACGGTCTGCCTGCCGACCGCCTGGCGCTGTCGCAAGGGCTGGATGCACCCACCTGCGTGACGGTCTACTTTGATGGTATCCGCTATCTTGGCGCCACCACCACATTCGATGGGGCAGGGGAGTACTTCGATTTGTCGGGTCGCTCCGCCCAGCAGCTGGATGAAATGACGGACCAACAGTACCTTGCATCCAAAGCACAGACACAGAAATCTTTGGATGAAAAAACAGAACAGATGTCACAAAATCTTCACAACTTTATTGTGAATGTTCAATCGTGGAATTAAATTGATTGTTCGGACTATACACAATATGCGAATAATACACACAGCACAAATCCCAATAAGTATATGGATTTGTGCTGTATTTTTGTATGGGACATAACAATAATATTCATTTTTACACAAATAAAAATAGGGGTTGCAAAATCGGATGGACAGTACTATAATCAATACTGTTCCACGCTAAAGCGCGACAACAAGCCGAACGAACGAGAAAATGAAAACTTGAAACGTTCGGCATAAATCCGAAACAAAAATCAAGCGGCATCCGCCGCAGTTATTGGAGGCAATCAAATGCGTGTTTACAACTTCTCTCCCGGTCCGTCCATGCTCCCCCTTCCCGTTCTGGAACGTGCTGCACGCGAAATGTGCGACTACAACGGCACGGGCATGTCCGTCATGGAGATGAGTCACCGCGGCAAGCCCTTCATGCAGATCATGGAAAACACCCAGAATCTGCTTCGTGAGCTGATGAACATCCCCGAAGATTACGAAGTGCTCTTCGTACAGGGCGGTGCATCCATGCAGTTTGCAATGATCCCGCTGAACCTGATGACCACCGGCGCTGCTGCCTACATCGATTCGGGCAACTTTGCACACAACGCACTGGTGGAAGCACAGCGTTACGGTCGTGTGGACGTGCTTGCATCCTCCAAGGCTGATACCTACGCCTACATCCCCGACTATGATGTAAACGACATCGCAGACGATGCTTCCTATCTTTACATCACCACCAACAACACCATCTTCGGTACCCGTTATATCGAACTGCCCAAGCCCAAGAACGGCATTCCGCTGGTTGCAGATATGTCCTCCAACATTCTCTCCCAGCCCTATGACGTCCGCGACTTCGGCCTGATCTACGCAGGTGTGCAGAAGAACATGGGTCCTGCAGGTATGGCAGTGGTCATCGTGCGTAAGGACCTCATCGGCAAGGCTGGCGCAAATGTGCCCAAGATGCTGAACTTCCAGACCTATGCAGACAACAACTCCATGTTCAATACTCCCCCTGCATATACCATCTACATGACCGGTCTGGTTCTTGAATGGCTGAAGGAACAGGGTGGTGTGGAAGGCATCTACCAGAAGAACGTGGAAAAGGCACAGATCCTCTACGATTTCCTGGATCAGAGCGAGAAGTTCCGTCCCCTGGCCAAGAAGGAACATCGTTCTCTTATGAACGTCACCTTCGTCTCCCCCGATGCAGAAACCGATGCCCGCTTCGTAGCGGAAGCTGCCAAGGCAGGTCTGCAGACGCTGAAGGGTCACCGCATCGCAGGCGGTATGCGCGCCAGCATCTACAACGCAATGCCCAAGGAGGGCGTTGAGGCTCTGGTTAACTTCATGGCCGACTTCGAAAAGACCATCTAAAAGCACATCATCTGCGGACCGTCGGGGACGACGGTCCCTACATAGAAAAAGAGGAAACAACATGTATCGCATTACCAAGCTCAACAAAATCGCAAACGTCGTCAACGACTACTTCCCCGAGGAACAGTTTGATCTGACCGGTGCGGAAGATCCCCATGGCATCATCGTCCGTTCCGCAGACATGCACGGCTACGACAAGGGTGAAAACCTTCTGGCTGTGGCCCGCGCAGGCGCAGGCACCAACAACATTCCTTCCGAGGCTTACGCACAGGAAGGCATCGTGGTGTTCAACACCCCTGGTGCAAACGCAAATGCTGTAAAGGAACTGGTTCTTGCAGCCATCCTGCTTGCATCCCGTAAGATCGTCGACGGCATCGAATGGGCAAAGACCTTGAAGGGTCAGGGCGATGCAGTAGGTCCCGCTGTGGAAAAAGGCAAATCCAAGTTCGCAGGTCAGGAGATCAAGGGCAAAAAGCTTGGTGTCATCGGCCTTGGCGCCATCGGTGCAATGGTTGCAAACGATGCACTGGACCTTGGCATGCAGGTCACAGGTTACGACCCCTACATCAACGTGGAACACGCATGGGCACTTTCCCACTCCATCAAGCGTGAGACTAACCTTGAAAAGCTGGTTGCACAGAGCGACTACATCACCATCCATGTACCGCTGACCGGCGCCACAAAGAACCTCTTTGACAAGGCACTGCTTCACAAAGTCAAGCGCGGTGCAGCTGTCATCAACTTCTCCCGCGGCGGTCTGGTAGATTCCGAGGCTATGATCGCAGCCCTCAACATGGGCCGCGTTGGCTGCTATGTCACCGACTTCCCCGATGACATCCTCCTGGGTGAGCCCGGCGTCATCGCAATTCCCCATCTTGGTGCATCCACTGCAGAATCCGAGGACAACTGCGCACACATGGCAGCCGCCCAGCTGGCAGAGTACCTGCTCAACGGCAACATCAAAAACAGCGTCAACTATCCCGAGGCAATTTTGCCCCGCACCACCGCACACCGCATCACCATCCTGCATAAGAACATCACCAACATGGTGGGTCAGATGACCGCAGTGCTGGCAGAGGGCAACCACAACATCGCCGACATGATCAACAAGTCTCGCGGCGAACTTGCCTACACCATCATCGACACCGACCACGATGTCACGGAAGAGGAGACCGCTCGCCTGATGGCAATCGAAGGCGTCATCCGCGTCCGCAGCCTGGGACGTGTGGAGTGATTGCAGGGCAATCACTCAGCGATATAGTTGCTTCGCAACTGTGATATTTGCCCTTTGGGAACATGTAATGTTACTGATAAGTAAACGGAAAAACAGACGTATGGAGAAGATCCATCCGTCTGTTTTTTATCTGTCGCTATCGTAGGGGCGACCATTGGTCGCCCGCCCTGCCATGATCTATCACAAACGTCTTCGGGCGTGCACTGCACGCCCCTACAGCTTTTCATGGAAAATCAATGCCATCGTAGAGGATGTTAATTTGTTTTGTCTTTGAAATCAAACTTGTGAGGCAAACCAATCATTGTTATAATATCCTTCATAAAGCTATGAAAACATGACATTGGGAAGGAATGATGTTATGTACTGCATCCAATGCGGTCAGCAAATCAGTGATGGCGCACGTTTTTGCGATTATTGCGGCGCGGCGCAGGCGGCTTCGCAGGGTCTTTTTTTGAGCAATTATTGTCTGTATTGCGGAAAACTCCTGCCCGAGGATTCTGATTTTTGTCTGCACTGCGGAAAACAGCAGCATGAAACGGAAGTCGTAGAGGGTGAATACTGCCTTTACTGCGGCAAAAAAATACCCCAAGGCTCTGCATTTTGTCTTTTTTGCGGCAAAAGCCGGACACAGACGGAAGCTGAAGCAATACAGCAGGAAGCTGCGGAAGAAACGATGGCAGAATCCTTCTGTCTTTTCTGCGGCAAGCCCATCGAAAAAGATTCCGCATTCTGTTCTCACTGCGGCAAAGAACAGACGAAAAAGCCTGAAGAAGCTCCTGCCCAAACCTTCTGCCTGTACTGCGGCAAACCCATCGGGGAAGGCTCCATGTTCTGCCTGCATTGCGGCAGACAGCAGGTGCCGCCCACGACGGAACCCATTCCGCCGCTGCCGCCCATTGCGGCACAGCCTGCCGCGGCGAAAAGTGACAAAAAAGTATGGATCATCGTGCTTGCCTGCGTGGCAGGGTTCTCCATGCTGATGATGCTGATTTTGATGGTCTCCTGCTCCGGCAGACGAAATGCCTACAATTCCTATGACGATTACGACTACTACGATTCGCCATCCTATTCCTATGATGACGATGACAGCAGCTCTTCTTCCTCCTCTTGGGAAGACGACGATGATGACGATTTTGAAGTTGCCCCTGCGCCCGACTACAGCGCCCGTGTCAAATGCGCCTATTGCGATGGCGATGGGAAATGTGCCGAATGTGGTGGTGATCAATGGGTCTGGGCTAGCGAATGGGTATATATTAACGGTTTACCTGAACTTGAAACTGTCAATAAGCTATGCGACGGAATCTATTGCAGCGGCGGCACATGCTCTATGTGCGGCGGAGATGGGTGGGTTGACTGATCGCGGAGCGATCAGTCAGTGATATAGTTGCTTCGCAACTGTGATATTTGCACTTCGTGCAAGTGATATATTGCTTCGCAATGTGATATGTTACATAGGGACTCCCAAAATTTTGTAAAAATTTTGGGAAGAGGACGAGCGACGAAATGAAAGAGACGGTGAGCTTGCGAGGCGGCGAATGATATGTAGTCCGCGAGGACGACGGGAATATGGAATGTTACTGATAAGTAAACGGAAAAACAGACGTATGGAGATAATTCGTACGTCTGTTTTTTGCTTTTGCGCAGACGGAAAGCATCATTGTAGGGCGGGGGCTTGCTCCCGCCGTGCGTTGATAACGTAGGGAGAGAACATAATGCGATGGAACGTCTATCGGTGCAGTCGTAGGGGCGACCATTGGTCGCCTGCCTGCCAAGCTATATCGCAAGTGTTTGGGGACGAATCAAATCCAACTTGTAAGATAAACCAACCATTGTTATAATATCTGCAATAAAACCATAAAAACATGATATTGGGGAGGAATGACGTTATGTATTGCGGACATTGCGGCGCGTATGTTGCCGATGATTTGAATTTCTGTGAAAACTGCGGCAAACCCATAAAAAAAGCGGCGGCACCTGCGGCAGAACCTGTATTTGTTGCGCCGCCTGCAGCAGCACCGATGCAAATGCCTGTGCAGGCTGCTCCCGTGCAGAAGAAAAAGTCGCCTGTTTGGCTGTTTGTTCTTCTTGGGGTGGTACTTTTGGGCTGCGCAGTGCTGGGTGCAAGTCTGCTTTTTGCAGGCGGCGGGGACTATACCTACACCTTTGCCGATCCTGCAAAGTACTTTGTGGAAAATGATGTCCACGGTGCGGCGATCTATCCTGCCTGGCGTGAAGAGTTTGACGGATACCTGGGCGCAGTTTACGATACCAATTTTGGTGAAGTTTCTGCGGCAAATTTTGCCATGGAGCATTATATCGTGCCCTTCTATGAAGGTCAGGGTTTCAAATTGGTGAAAACCGAATCCGACGGCAATCAGACGTTCTATTTCTTCCGCTACGGCGGACGGGATGCGGATATCCTGCCGTCGGAATATGATACAACCAAGCGCAGCCATTTGAAGTTCACCGTCAACGATAAAGATGACGGTACGGTCACCCTTGGCGTGGCATGGACGGACGACCTTTATATGGAACCCTTCGATGCACCCGTGCAGGTGAAGGAGGAATCCCAAGCCTTGTTTTCCTTCTACAGTCCCACCCATTACGATGCACAAGGCTATTTCACGCTGAAAGAAACCTATGATGAGCAAGGTCGCCATGTGGCAGTTTATACTGCCGTGAGATCCGACGATGCACGATCCTTTGTGCAGGATTACATGCTGCAGCTGTCAAGCGGCACTTTCCAATTTGATGAATCCGCGGAAAAGACGGAGGATCATACGACGATCCTGCTGTCTTATGAAGATCCTTCCGTCACGCCCATGACTTATTTTGATGAAGCATCCATGTATTCGCAAAGGGAATGCGCATTGGCACTGCTTGTGGTGGAGGAAGGGGATACAGTCACCTTGACGCTGACGTATTGCGATGACCTGGCGATGAAGGAGTAACCTCACATGACTCGAACTGATCCGCATTTGGATGGTTCTGTCCGGATCTTTTGGTCTCATCGGCTTCACCCTAACG
>JAGBGW010000148.1 GCA_017935825.1 Clostridia bacterium | reverse complement strand
GCCGTGGTGGAAGCCATCAAAAACATCTATATGCCCGCATTTGAAGCCATCAAAGCAGAGTTTCCCCGTATCGGTCAGATTCGCCGTGCTGTGCTGCAGATGAACCGCTTCTCCTCCCGCTACGACCTGTATCTGGAGGGCAAGAACCCCAACACCTTCCGCAAGGACCTTGCAAACGGTGCCATCATGGATATGGGTGTCTACAACATCCAGCTGGCAGTTGCACTGTTCGGCAAACCCAACAAGGTCACCGCAACGGGCGTTCTGCTGGAAGACGGCAAGGGCGTGGACGGTGTCTGCACCGTGATTTTGAGCTATAATAAGTTTGAATGCGTCTGCATGACCAGCAAGGTCAACACCACCCATCTGCACTGCGAGATCGGCGGTGAGCAGGGAAGTGTCACTTTCTCTATGTCGGGCGAGCTGGAACAGCTTCGCGGCTGGGATAACAAGGGCAATAACTGGGAGATCCCCGTTGAAGTTAAAGACCTTGAATCCAACCTCTACTACGAGCTTGTACAGTTTATCGAATATCTGAAGAATCCCAACCCCGAATTCGTTGCGAAAATCGAGGCGCAGGAGCGCGAAGTCATCCGCATTCTGGATGAGGCACGCCGCCAGATCGGCCTTGTCTTTGACAACGACCTGGAGGATATGTTTTAATGCGTATCTTTGACTGGCATTGCGACAGCATCATCGACAATGTCATGTTTTTCGACCAGACGCTTGCCAAAAATGACGGGCAGGTCGACCTGCCCCGTCTGCAGGCGGGCGGTGCGTTTGTACAGCTTTTTGCACTGTTTGGCTTCCATGAACCCCGCGGCTACAAAGGCCATGCGGACGATCCCTATCAGGGTAAGCTTTACACCCCTTGGGAGCATGTTCTTGTGCAGTATGATGTGTTCTGCCGCGAAATGAAGAACTTCTCTGATAAAATCGCACTTGCAACTTGTGTTTCCGATATCCTGGAAAACGAGAAGATGGGGAAGATATCTGCGCTTCTTTCCTTGGAAGGCGGCATTCCCACCGAAGGGAAGATGGAGCGCATCGATGCACTCTATGATATGGGCGTTCGTCTGATCACGCTGACGTGGAATTATGAAACGCCGTTCGGATTTCCCAACAGCAAGGATCCCGACATCATGTCCCGTGGTCTGAAGCCTTTCGGCATCGAAGCCATCGAACACATGAATGAGAAAGGCATCCTCATCGATGTATCGCATCTTAGCGATGGGGGATTCTACGACGTTGCAAAGTACAGCAAAAAGCCCTTTATCGCATCCCATTCCTGCTGCCGTGCACTTTGCGATCATCCCAGATGCATGACGGATGATATGCTCAAAACCATCGGTGATGCAGGCGGCGTGGTTGGTGTCAACTTCTATTCGTATTTCTTAAACGAGGGCTGCGAATATACGTCCATCGATGATGTGGTACGCCACGCAAAGCACATTGCCGATAAAGCAGGTATCGAAGCGCTTGCCTTCGGCTCGGATTTTGACGGCATTCAGGGTTCCATACTGGAATTCGAAGACTACGCAGGCATGCCGCGCATTTTGCAGGCGATGGAAAAACATTTCACATCTGCGCAAATGGAGCTGATCTGTCGGGAAAACTCCATGCGCATTTTCCGCGATGTGGTGGGTTGATTGACAAGCTGAACGCATACGCATTTTACAATTGCAAAGCGTGTTATGTACATTTTTTCACGATGATCGAAAAATGTGTGAAATTACAGGAAAATCGTTCGGAAATTTACGCAAAAAATCTAACAAATAGGGTATAAAAACCTTTACGAACACCAACCTGTAGTGATATACTGAATCGGTTCGTGAAAAAACGGACACATTTGGGAGGTTATGATTATGAGAATGACGGGAACGACGGTACGTGGTATTCGTATGCCTTTGATTCGTCAGGGGGACGACCTTGCACAGATTGTTGTAGAGGAAGTTGTCCGCGCAGCAAAGGAAGAAGGCTTTGAATTCCACGATAAAGATGTCATCGGTGTAACCGAAGCTGTTGTTGCACGTGCACAGGGCAACTATGCAACCTTGCAGCAGATCGCAGCAGATGTTCGCCGCAAATTCCCTTCCGGTGAAGTCGGTGTTCTTTTCCCGATTATGAGCCGCAACCGTTTCTCCATGCTGCTCAAGGGTATTGCAATGGGTGCAGACCGCGTTGTGGTTATGCTCAGCTACCCCGGTGACGAAGTGGGCAACCATCTTCTGACACTGGATGCAGTGGAAGATTCCGGCGTCAATCCTTACACGGACGTACTGACTGAAGATCAGTTCCGTGCAAAGTTTGGCGAGTGCCGCCACACCTTCACCAACGTGGATTATATTGAGTTCTATAAGAGCCTGGGTGACAATATCGAAGTTGTCTTCGGCAACAGCCCCAAGATGATCCTGAACTTCGTACAGGATGTTATCGCTGCAGATATTCATACCCGTCATCGCTCCGTTCGCAAGCTTCGCGAAGCAGGCGCACGCACTGTGCTGACTCTTTGCGATATCCTGAACGAATCCGTAGACGGCAGCGGCTTCAACCCCGAGTACGGTCTTCTTGGTTCCAACAAGGCAACGGAAGAATCCGTCAAGCTCTTCCCCAAGGATTGCACCGAGTTTGTCGAGCGTGTCAGCGCAGGCATGAAGGAAGCAACCGGCAAGAACGTGGAAGTCATGATCTACGGCGACGGCGCATTCAAAGATCCCGTCGGCGGCATCTGGGAACTGGCTGACCCGGTCGTATCTCCTGCATACACCGCAGGTCTGGAAGGTCTGCCCAACGAGCTGAAGCTCAAGTACATCGCAGACAACCAGCTGCAGGGTCTGTCCGCTGAGGAAGCAGACCGCATTCTGGTGGAGAAAATCCGTGAGCATCGCGCAAGCGGCACCAACATCGGCATGCAGTCTCAGGGCACTACGCCCCGTCGACTTACCGACCTTCTTGGCAGCCTTTGCGACCTGACCAGCGGCTCCGGCGATAAGGGTACTCCTGTGATCCTCATTCAGGGCTACTTTGACAACTACGCATCCCGCTAAGCAAAGTAAAAAGAGTGTTCGATTTATGAACACTCTTTTTTTATTGACGGGCGCTGATGCAAAACAGTATAATCGTGTTAAAACAACCGACAAGGAGCATTCTATATGGCAAAAAACGAAGGCAAATTCATCGGTCGTGAGGTCGATACGTATTCCAACGGCGACCGTGCCATTACCGACACCTTTCAGCTGGATGACGGCACGCTGATCTACCATACTTATAACGTAACCGCCGATGGCAAGGAACATAGCCATCAGGTCATGGATGAAAATGGCAAGCATCTGTATGCACGCGCACAGGGTGGTGACCACCCCTGGATCGAGATCGATCGCGGTCCCTACTGATGAAAAAACTATGAAACTGGAAAAAGTCCATCACGTCGCCATCATCTGTGGCGACTACGAAAAGGCGAAACATTTTTACGTCGATCTTTTGGAATTTGAAATGATCGATGAACATATTCGTCCTGCGCGAAACGATCGCATCATGAACCTGCGCTGCGGTGATCAACAAATTGAGTTGTTTATCATGCCTGATGCTCCTGCACGGTTGACCTTTCCTGAAGGTCGCGGTCTTCGTCACCTTGCCTTCAGCGTGGGGGATGTGGATGCAATGGCTGCACAGTTGGCTGCAAAAGGCATTGAAACACAGCCCGTGCGCATCGATCCGTATACGGGGGAAAAGATGACCTTCTTCTTTGATCCCGACGGACTTCCCATCGAAATCCGCGAATAAAAAAACGATCCGAAGCAATTCGGATCGTTTTTTCTTTTTACTTGCGTTTGAACATTGCCTTCAGTCGTGCAAAGAAGCCGACCTTAGGTTCTTCAAAATGATCTGCCAGAAGTTCCGCTTCCGTGTGCAGGGAGTGCTCCATAAAGTACTCCTGGCTGCATACGGGATTGTTGCTGGGCAGCTTTCGAAGGTAGGTGCCGTCCTCGCGCATGGTGCTTGCCTTGACGTTGTCTTTCAAAAGAATATCCAGCATGGACAAAATCTTCTGTTCGATGGCCTCGTCGCGGATGGGTACTGCAATTTCCACGCGGCGGTTCAGGTTTCGGGTCATCATGTCAGCCGATGCAATGAACAGCTTCAAATCCTCATCGCGGCCAAAACGGTAGATACGGGAATGCTCCAGATAACGTCTCACGATGCTGG
>JAGBGW010000147.1 GCA_017935825.1 Clostridia bacterium | reverse complement strand
GCTCTTCCCAGTCAGCCAGAGCGGTGTTGCTTCCAAACTCTGCCTGCATCATTGCATCGGCGGAGTCGTATCCGTTGTTGGATGCCAGTGTTTCCATGGAGCTGTCCAGTTCCTCCAGATAGGAACGGGTCTCCTCATCCAACTGGAACTGGTTTTTCTCCGCTTCCAGCGCCAGCACTTGATTCTGTTTCCATGCCAGCAGAGCATTTTCCAGGAAGAATTGCTCCCAGGTAAGATTCTCTGCCAGCATACACTGCTGCTGGTCCAGAGGCTGGGCAAAATCCAGTCCCATATAGCTTAGAAGATAGCCATACTGGTTGAGAAACTCCAGAATCTCCATCTGGTAGTAGATCTGCAGCTGGCTATTGGTAAGCTCTGCACCGCCCACGGTGGCGACCACCGTATCCGCCTTTTTCTGGGCCTTGCTGTCGGAAACAGTGTAGCTGTCCTGTTTGAAAATGTCATTTTCCCTGAACAGCGTAATGCTGCTCAGGTCCCAGCCCTTACCGTCGGCACTGAATGTGCCCCGGATGCCAAAGAACAGCACCGCCGCCAGCACAGCCAACACCGCAATGCAGCCGGAAATGGCGGCTGTGCGCTTCATTTTCTTGACCTCGGGGGCAAGAACCTCTTCTGCCTGCTCCACGGTGTCCGGCCCCTGGGTTTCCGGGGGAACGATCTCCACCGTTTCCTCAAATACCTGTTCTTCCGGGCTTGTTTCCGGTTGCGATATGCTGTCCCAGCCGCAGTGCGGACAGGAGGTGCTGTCCTCGGGCAGGGGCTGTCCGCAGAATTTACAGTTCATAGTGTTTCCTCTTTTCTGAGTAGATAGGTAAAGTTTACCACGGCAGCACGGCAAAAGCAAGGGCGGCGCAAAAATTTTACAATTTTTCGTCCGGCCAAAAAGGCGGCGAAATACTTGCAAAAGAGTGCACAAAATGTTATAATAAAGCATTCATACCGCACCCCAGAAGGAGCATTACCATGGACCTGAAAAAGTTTATCCCATACGGAAAGTTCGAAGCCCCCGGCAAGTGCTACAACTGTGCAGGTTCCGGTCTTGTACCATGCGGAAGATGCGGCGGCTGCGGGAGAAGCAACGGAGATACCTGCCCCGACTGCGGCGGCAGAGGCACCACGCTTTGCGGCAGATGTGACGGCAGCGGCATCATCGACGACTAAAACGGTGCACGTTAAAATCACACGCCGTGCACTGCAAGCCATGCAAAAGGATATTGCGCAATATCCTTTTGTGGAAACAGGCGGTCTTCTGCTTGGCAGACAGGATGGCGATACTTTGACCGTTTACCAAATGGTCGATGGCGGACAAACCTATGCCAAGCGGGAAAAAGCGTCTTTTTGCTACGATTATGGCTATGTACAGCAGCAGACAGATAAAATTTGTGCATGGTATAAGCCTGAAATTGGTGTCATCGGCGTATGGCACAAGCATAATTGTATCGGCGGCGATCGGCCGTTTTCCGATGCGGATGAAATTATACACATGCAGCTATTGCAAAAGGCAGAGCAATCCGTACTTTCTATTTTATTTGAAAGCGATAAAAATACTTCCGCCTGTCAGATGCGTACATTTGTTTTACAGACAGACTTCAACCATATCTGTGTTGAGGCTGAAATCATAGAGTAATGAGGTAAATTATCATGAAACTTTGTTGTGATATTTGCGGTGGTCCCTTGATCATCGGCGCGGGTGGACAAAGCGCTGCCTGTAAAAACTGCGGGATGGAACATTCCATTGAACGTCTGCGTGAAAAGCTCGGCATTGAGTCCCCTGTCGAAGCAGTGGAACCCGCAAAAAAAGAAGAACCTGCGGCGAAAGTCGAACCCATTGTGAAGGAAGAGCCCGTTGTACGCGTTGCGCCCGTGGCGGATGCCGAAGACGTCGAAATCCCCGCATCGGTGGTGGTCATCGCGGATGACAACGAAGAAAATATTCCCATTGCAGACTACGAATTGATCGAGGATGACTCCCGGAATGTAGTGACACCCCCTTCTGCTCACGTCAGTTATGCCAAAAAGGCAGTTTATAACCCGGAAGCAGAAGTATATATCACCTCTCCCCATCTTCATACGCTGCCTGAAGCTTACTTTGAATCGCTGCTTGTATACCTTTACCCCCAGTTCGATATCTACAAGGATGTTACACTGGCAAAGGGCATCAAGGCAGATTTTATGTTCACAAAAAACGGCAAGAAAGTACTTGCGATCGTATTCTGCCACGGCAATGAATACGGTTCCGTGCAGACCGAAGCTGTGATCAACTATTGCCGAAATCACGGCATTGCAGTACTTCGCTTCTTCCGCAACTTTGCAAACAAGCCTGCTTATGTAAAGGATCGCATCGATTCCATTAATGCTATTCGCAAAGCATAATTTTTCTTCGTGAGAAAACAGTGGGAAACGCTTCGCACCTGTGATGGGCAAAGCACAGGCTTCTTTCAGTGCTTTGCAGGTAGCCTGCCTGTGTACGGTCCGGTAAGCCATAGATACTATGGCTTTAACGCCTTTTCCCACTGTTTTTTCTTATTGCATTTTTTATAGGAGGGATGACATGCTGCAGTTGTTAAACGATCAGGACACCTGGCTTGCGTTTTATGCATACAAATTGAACGGCGGTCATCTGTCCAAGCGTGATGCACAGAATTTGAAAAAGTTCATTGACGAAAAAGCGTATGAAAATGCGGTTGAAGAGATTCTTGCAGGCGGCAGTTTCGATGCGCCGAAAAAGGCACAGATCGGCAAGGCGCACAGCCAAAAGAAACGCACGGTGTACATCTACCCTGAAACACAAAAGAACATCTTAAAGCTGCTCAACTATCTGCTGCAGCAAAAATACGATTACCTTTTTGCAGATAATCTGTTCTCTTTTCGCTCCAGACGCGGTGCAAGGCATGCCATCGGCAGCATATTGCACCACCCGAATGTCAAAAATATGTGGGGTTACAAGGCGGACATCAGCAATTATTTTAATTCCATCCCCATTCAAAAGATGCTGGTGATTTTGAAGGAAACGCTGATGGATGAGCCCGAAACCTATCGTTTTATCGCTTCGCTGCTGGAAAATCCCAATGCAATATATCGGGATGAACTCATCATGGAAGAAAAAGGCATCATGGCAGGTGTACCCACGGCATCGTTTCTTGCAAACCTGTATCTGATGCAGCTGGATCAGTTGTTTTGCGAAAAAAAGATCGTCTATGCCCGCTACAGTGACGATATCATTCTTTTTTGTGAAGATGAACAAACCCTTTTGCAGAATGTTGCACAGTTGAAAGAATACCTGGCTGAAGCGGGACTTTGCATCAACCCTGAAAAAGAAGAGCGCTTTGCTCCCAATGAGGCTTGGACCTACCTTGGGCTTTCTTATCACAGCGGAAAAATCGATATCTCCCCCGTTTCATTGGATAAAATCAAGGCAAAAATCAGAAGAAAAACGCGGGCACTGATGCGCTGGAAAGACAAAAAGGGACTGGAAGGCATGCATGCGGCAAAGGCACTTATCCGCATATTCAACCGAAAATTCTTCGGCAGTGACGACTTGGAAGCAAACGAACTTGTATGGTGCAGATGGTTCTTCCCCATGATCAATACCGATGAAAGTTTAAAGATCATAGATAATTACATGCAGGATTGCCTGCGGTATCTTGTTACAGGCAAACGAACCAAAGCGCGTTTCAACTGCCGATACGAGGATCTGAAAGCTTTAGGCTACAAATCCTTGGTACACGAATATTACGCATACAAAAAAGCCGAGTGAAAATCACTCGGCTTTTGCTTAACCGTATCAGAACTCGTAGTCCACAGATACGCTCTGCTTGGTTGCTGCGCGGATATGAACAGCCACCTTCAGGTGCTCGGGGTTCTCCTTGTAAGCCTTCAGCTCTTCCATGCTGTCGAACTCGCAGATAAGAGCCACGTCATAGGAACGCTCGGAGAACAGAACGTCGTAACCGGTCTCCAGCTTGCGAAGCTGAGAGACGTTGCCGATCATGGAACGGAACAGACCGGTGATGCGCTCGCGCTCTTCCT
>JAGBGW010000146.1 GCA_017935825.1 Clostridia bacterium | reverse complement strand
GCTCAGGATGGAACCGCCCACGATGGGCAGGTCTGCGTTGGAGCCCACGAAATAATGAGGGAAGATGCGGACGAAATCCAGCAGTTTATCGAATGCGGAGCGATCGATCTTCATGGGAATATGCTCCGCGTTGAAGACGATGCAGTGCTCGTTGTAATAGACGTAGGGAGAATACTGCCAGAACCAGGAGGCACCGCAGATATCGATGGGGATGATGCGGTGGTTGGCGCGGGCAGGATGGTTCATGCGGCCTGCGTAGCCCTCGTTTTCACGGCACAGCTGGCATTTGGGGTATGCAGTCTGGGGCGCGTTCTTTGCAGCGGCGATGGCCTTGGGGTCCTTTTCGGGCTTGGACAGGTTGATGGTGATATCAAGGTCACCATACTCGCAGGGGTACTTCCAGCGCATATCCTTTTGGATGCGGTAGCGGCGGATGTAGTCGGTATTGCAGCTGAGGTCATAATACCAATCGGTGGCTTCCACGGGATCTTTTTCATACTTTGCCCAGAAGTCGCGGATGATCTCACGGGGCATGGGGGTCACGGCGCCCATGATGCGGGTATCGAAGATATCGCGGGCGGTGATGCCGTCGTCGCACAGACCCTTTTCCACGGCATAATCCAAAATGCCGCCCAGAATCTGTTCCAGATCTTCGATCAGCAGTTCATCAGAAGGTTCATAGTCGTCAATATGCAGAATGTCCAGCAGGCGGTTGACCAGCACCACGTGGTCTTCGGGCTGGGCAAGACCTTTATTCATGGCATAAGCCACAAGGGAATCCAGATAAGTTTCAATTTTCATAGCATTTTCTCCTTGGATGCGCAATTCCGCTTCGCGCAGGCTGATATCTTTATTTCATTATAATCATATCTGTGCCGCGCCGCAAGATGATGCTTTACATCCCGTTGGGATTCTGTGTAAATTATGAAAAACGCAAGACAAAGCTTGCGTCTTTCTTGTGAAGTCATTTACTCTCACACTTGACCTGTTTGCTGCAACGGTTATGTATTCAGCCAGTTTGTTCCGATTCCTGCGGAGGCTGTATGGTAAGTGTACGGCGCATGCTTAAATAGACAATTGCACCGACGGGCAGCATCAATCGCAGGACCTGCTTACCTGAACCGTAATGCAGCAATGCGGTATAATTCATCCAGCCAAGATTAAAGTTGATGCGGAATTGGTTGGATGCAAGCGTGACACCGACAGAAAGCGCGCCAAGAAGAATTAAAAGAATCCACAACCATTTGCGCTTGATTTTGCGTTTGCAGCAATCGATCAGTGCCACGATACCCAGTGCGAGGGAAAGGACGTTGGATGCAAGAAGGATCCATTGCAAAACATCTGCACCCTGCATGTGACCGATGGTGCCGGTGAAATAAGCGTCCGTGTTTTCATATGGCGCAATATAGAAACCGGAAAGTCCGCTGATTTGATCGTTGCATTGCACGTTGATGATATAACGTCCGCTGTCGGTCATCAGATCATAAGTATGATTGATGATAGTAACCTTTCCGTTGTTTGTGGCGGAGACGTTGGTCTGCACATATGTAAGCTGCAGTTCATAGGAGGAATACTCACCCAGTATACTGCGCAGCTGGCTGAATGCTGTGGAAAACTCTTTTTCCGAGATCACATCCTGCAGCAATGCATATGCCGTGTCAACATCCTCCTGCATGATGGCATCCAGCATGGTCTCTGTGTGCTGCCGCAGCGTTTCATTCTCAAAATTTTTAGGTACACCGCAGGCACAACAAAAAAGCAGCACGGATATGAGCAAAAGCACGATCAGTGTGTTGCGAAAAAGTTTCATACGATCACCTCTTTTGTACACATTGTAGCAAATTCTTTGGGAATGTAAAGATTCTTACATGAAAAAACACCGCAGATTCAGCAATTTGCGGTGTTTTTACGATTACTTTTTCTCTTCTGCTTTGACCTGCTCGATGATTTCGGAAAGCTTTTTGCCCACTTCGGGGTTGACGGCAGCGATATAGCGCACGGTTTTCTTGGAGGGGAAGATCTTATACAGCTGCCCTGCGGTGGCAAGGTCACCATTTTTAACGCGGTCTTCCAGACCGTCGCGCTGCACCACCTGCACCCATGCACGGAAGTGAATGTGCTCTGCCAGATAATGGCAGGCACAACCAAGCACAATGCAGATGGCAGCCACGGGCAGATTCCAGCCGCACAGGGTGATCAGTCCTGCAAATCTCAAAATCAATCCCACGATGCTCAGCACCGACGCAGGCTTGGATGTATTGTATTTCTTATAAGTGAATAACCACATATGATTTACCCAAAAACAGATAAGAAAAACGGATGCAAGCATCCGTTTTTCCATGATACAAGTAACATTCAACATGCACGAAGTGCATATTTCACACAGGCAAAGCCTGTATTTCACTTGCCCCAAGGGCAAATTTCACTCTGCGTCAGCAGAATTTCACCGGCGCGATGCGGGCGTCGCGCCTTTAGTTTGCGCCGATGACAGCCTTGATGCGGCGAACACCTGCGGAGGAAGATTCTTCCTTCTTGATCTTGAAGCTGACAAGCTCAGCAGTGTTTGCTGCGTGGGGACCGCCGCAGATCTCCTTGGAGTAGCCTTCCACGGTGTAGACCTTAACGCGCTCGCCGTAACGGGACTCGAACACGCCGGTTGCGCCGGATGCCTTTGCATCTTCGATGGACATTTCCTCCATCACAACATCGATGCCCTTGGCGATGGCTTCGTTCACATATGCCTCGACCTGGTCCAGCTCCTCACGGGTGACCTTGCGGGGGAAGTTGAAGTCAAAGCGAAGACGCTCTGCGGTGATGTTGCTTCCCTTCTGCTGGATGTCGGGGGACAGAACTGCCTTGAGGCCCGCCAGCATCAGATGGGTTGCGGTGTGCAGACGTGCGGTCTGCTCGGAAGAGTCTGCCAGGCCGCCCTTGAAGCGCTGTTCGCTGCCTGCACGGGACTTCTCCTGGTGCTTTTTGAATGCTTCTTCGTAGCCTTCCACGTCGACCTCGAAACCGCGCTCCTTTGCAAGCTCGATGGTCATTTCAAGCGGATAGCCGAAGGTGTCGTACAGACGGAATGCGGTCTTGCCGGGAAGCACGTTGCCCTTGATGTGGGTGATGACCTTCTCAAACTCTTTGAGACCCTGTACGATGGTTGTTGCGAAGCGCTTTTCTTCCAGATCAAGCTGCTCGATGATGAATGCTTCCTTTGCAGCAAGCTCGGGGTATACGTCGCGGTACTCGCCAACGATGACGCTTGCGACCTGACCGATGGCGCCCTGCGGCATATCGATGCCCATGCCGAAGCGGACAGCGCGGCGGATCAGACGGCGAAGAACGTAAGCCTGGTCCACGTTGCCGGGGGTCACGCCGCGTTCGTCACCAAGGATGAAGGTGGAAGTACGAACGTGATCAGCCACGATGCGCATTGCGCGGGTGATCTCGTCAGAGTCGCCGTACTTTTTGCCGGAGAGCTCTTCGATTTTGGCGATGATGGGTGCGAACAGGTCGGTCTCATACACGGACTTTACGCCCTGCAGAACGCCGATGGTGCGCTCAAGACCCATGCCGGTGTCAACGTTCTGCTGAGAAAGCGGAACGAAGGAACCATCAGCCTGCTTATTGTACTGCATGAAAACGTCGTTCCAGATCTCAAGGTAACGGCCGCAGTCGCATGCGGGAGAGCAGTTGGGACCGCAGGGGGGAACGTCGCGGATGATGAACATTTCGGTATCAGGACCGCAGGGACCGGTGATGCCTGCAGGGCCCCACCAGTTGTTTTCCTTGGGCAGGAAGAAAAGGTGATCTTCCTTGACGCCCATGGAGCGCCAAAGCTCATAGCTTTCCATATCGCGGGGAGCGTCGTCGTCGCCTGCGAATACACTGAAAGCAAGGCGGTCGGGATCAAGATTCAGCCACTTTTCGCCGGTGAGGAATTCCCAGCTCCAGGAAATGGCTTCCTTCTTGAAGTAGTCGCCCAGGGACCAGTTACCCAGCATTTCAAAGAAGGTAAGATGAGAAGCATCGCCGACTTCTTCGATGTCGCCGGTGCGGATGCACTTCTGCACGTCGGTCAGACGGGTGCCTTCGGGATGATGTGCACCAAGAAGGTAGGGTACCAGGGGGTGCATACCTGCGGTGGTGAACAATACGGTGGGGTCGTTTTCCGGAATGACGGATGCGCTGGGAATCACAGCGTGACCCTTTTCACGGAAGAACTCCAAAAACTTTTCTCGCAGCTGCTGTGCCTTGATCATCGTAATTTTCCTCCAATTTGTCGTCAAATTTATGGTTACTGCGCGCTTTTCGCGGCAGTGATTACCGAAAAAAACGGTCAAGAATCATCTTATAACAAAACGTTCCATTCGTCAACAAATATAAGAAAGGATTGCGTTTTTACGACTTGTGCAAGGTCCATTCCATTTTACCTTTTGTAATGTTATAATCTAAAATAAGATAATTTTCCCGTTTATATAAAACAGAGCAAGAAAGGACAACTTTTATGCATCCTGTAATCGGTGTTGTGATCCCTGCGGCAGTGGTAGCCGCCGTGGTGGTATTGTTGTTTATGGCAAAACCTGCAGTTTGTCAGCGCGTATTGATTGGCGCAGTCATCATCTGCGCTGCGCTGGGAATTTTGTTCTATGGTGTGGGCTATGCCGATATAGAAAGCAAACCTTCTTTGGCGGTGATCAAGACCGTCTATTCACTGTGCCGTGTATTCATTGGTGAAAACGACTATGCGGATATCGCCTCTGCCCGCGGCTTTGATGCCGTTTGGGTACAAAGTCTGCTTTTTATGATCCATACGGTGGGACTCTTCTCCACCGTGGGTGCTGCCATCAGCGCCTTTGGCGCCGCGTGGCTTCGCCGCATGCGCCTTCGCCTGCATACAGGCGGTAATCTTTGCCTGCTGCTTGGCACCGATGAAAAAACGCTGGGCTTTGCACAGGCCCTTATAAAAGAGGAACCCGACACCATTTTGATTTTCGTAGACGATACGCCTCATGCCGAATGCGGCGAGGTGATCGAAAGTATGGGCGCGCTGCTGTTTTCCGACGCTGCGGCAACGGAATTTTCCGCCGGTTTTCTTCGCATGCTTCGCATCCGCACAAGAAAAAAAATCAGTTTCTATGCCCTGAGCGATAACTATTCCGCCAACATGAAGGCAGCATCCCTGCTTTGCGAAAGCTTAAAGCAAATGCAGGTGGACCCCGCCCGCACCTCGCTTTGCGCTGTGGGCAACGATGATGACACCGACCATCCCCTGCTGGCAACAGCGGATCACTACGGCTTTGGCAGCATCGTCATGCGCAGCGAAGCGGACATGGCTGCTCGTCTTTTGACACTGACCTATCCGCCTTGCACTCATATCGAATTTGATGAAAACGCACGTGCACTGCAGGATTTCCATGCCGTGATCATCGGCTTTGGTCAGGTGGGACAGGCTGTTTTAAAGTCGCTGATCATGAACGGTCAGTTTGCAGGCAGCAGTTTCCGTGCAGCAGTATTTGCCCCGGACTACACCCAGACTTTGGGTCAGATGCGCTATGAATGCAGTCCACTTTTTGATCATTACAACATCGAATTTTTTGCAGACGACGCAAGAAGTCTTGCCATGTTTGACTACCTGCACCAAAACAAATCCTCCATCCGCTACGTAGCGGTATGCGCAGGCAATGACACCATCAACGAAGAGATCGCCCATCAGCTGGAACACTTTTTTCTGCGTGAAAACAGCTCCGCACAGGTCTATCTTTGTACCAAAAAAGGCATCAGTCATCACGAAAGCCGTGAAGAAAGCCGCGTACACGAAGTATGCGTACCCAAAATTCTTTGCAGCGATGCCATCGACCGCGCCGCTATGGCGCTGAACCATTCCTACTGCGGCAATGACAAGACCCCACAGGAAAACTGGCGCACCTGCGACTATTTTTCCCGCATGAGCAGCCGTGCCTCGGCGGACTTTGCCCCTTGCTTTATGCACATGGCGCATATGGATGCAGCACACTGGGCGCCAAAAGGCGAGGTACTTGAGAATCTTTCCATCACAGAACACGAGCGCTGGTGTGCTTTCCACTACTGCATGGGCTTTTCCCCCATGGCGGATGAAACCTTCGCCGCACGCTGTGAAACGTACACCATGCAAAAGGAAGCCGGTTTGCGTCCCATCCGCATCGGCAAGGATCTGAACGCACGCATCCACGCCTGCCTCATCGGTTGGGATGCACTGGACGACCTTTCCGCGCGGGAAAATGCCGTCACCGGCGGCAACGTGGACTACAAGCAAATGGACCGCAACAATGTACTGACGCTTCCCCTTGTGATCCGATCTCAGGAGTGAAATTATGGACAGGGTATATGACGCATTTATTTCCTACCGCCATACGCCCCGTGACATACGGGCGGCAAGCGACATCCAGCGTATGCTGGAACACTTCCGCATCCCCCGCGCCATCAAAAAGCAGACGGGCATGCGGCGTATTGAGCATGTATTTCGCGACAAGGAAGACTTATCCATCACCAGTGACTTAAACGATACCATCGACGAGGCACTGGGCAGTGCCCGATACCTGATCGTCATCTGCTCACCCGAGGCAAAGCAATCCACCTGGGTACAAAAGGAAATCGAGTTCTTTTTGCAGACCCATACCCGTCGGGACATCCTTACCGTGGTCACAGAAGGTGAACCCGCCGATGTGATCCCCGACATTTTGTGCTTTGAGGATATTGTGCAGGAGGATGCCGATGGCAATCCCGTCACCGTGCGAATCGAACGGGAACCCCTTTGCTGTGACTGGCGTCTGCCCCGCACCCGCGCAAAGCGCGAGGAGCTGCCTCGCCTTGCCGCCGCGATCTTAGGCTGCAGCTACGACGACCTGCGCCGTCGTCAGCGCCAGTACAGGACGCGCCGCACGGCAATTTTGCTTTCGATCCTCATTGCGATATTGAGCCTTCTTGCAGGCTATTACGCCTGGTCGGCAGGACAGATCCGCAAAAACTACGAACAATCACTGATCAACCAATCCCTCTATCTTTCTTCTGAATCCGCCATGCACTTTGCAGACGGCGACCGCTTGACAGCAATGCTGCTGGCTCTGCACGGCTTGCCCGATGAAACGACGGATCGTCCCATCGTCCCGGGGGCGATCGATGCACTGGTGCAATCCAGCTATGCCTATGTATCCCCCGGCACGGACAGCTATGCACTGCAGTATGCCTACCGCCATGCAGGGACGGTAAACCGGATTTTAAGCAGCTACGATGGCGACAGACTTTTGACCGTATCGGGCTTTTATACCGTCAGCGTCTGGGACAGCGCCGCGCAAACCGAACTGTACAGCAAAAAATTTACAGGGGCAGTGGAAGATGTTGCCATCGACTCAGCCGGCAACTTCATCATCCTTGCCGATGAGATCGTCTGCGTAGATGCAAAAACAGGTATGGAACGCTGGCGCTACACCCCCACCGAAACACAGTATGTTGCAGGCGGACTTGCCTGTGCCAAAGATACACCTATGGCAGCGTTTTCCACGTCATCGGGTGTGGTGGTGCTGGACACAAATTCCGGCACGGTCAAAGGGGAGTATACTCAGACAGGCGCCTACGACCGCCCCATTTTCTGCTGCGATGTGGCGCTGTCCGATGATGGCAGCATGCTTGCCGCCGCATCCCTTTCCGAAGATACGATCCTGCTTTGGAACGTATCCACCGCCCTTGGCAGGACCATTCAAAATCCCATGGTCTACGTAAACAGCCTTGGCTTTGACGAAGAAAACGCGCTGTATGTGACGGTATCCACGGGTATGGATATGAACATTACCTACGGTGATGTGGAATACCTGATGACCCGCCAGCAAAAGCTTGTGAAGATCTCTTCCAGCGGACACGTGGTCTATGAAACGGAGTTTTCCCATGCCCAGCGGTCGTTTGTCAGCGACATTTCCTTCATGCGCTTTGAGCAGACCTCCGGTCAGGCTACAGATTCCGTTATCTGCACCGGCGGCAACTGCTGCCATGTCTTTGCTCGGGATACGGGCAAACTTATAAAGCGCATAGAATTCCCCGCCCCCATCGTGGCGGTGCAGGCGGACGGACTGCAGATCACCGCAGTGCTGCAGGACGGTCAGCGGGCGTTTTACCACTGTGCCAACGGCATCGTCAAGTCTTCTCGCAGCTTCGTGGATGCACTGCGTGGCGCAGAACTGTTTGACGGCGGCATCTACGTATGGCGCGATGAAGCTGACAGTGTCCTTTTGTACCGTACGGGCATCTATGATGCCGCATGGAACTGTGTGGTGGAAGAGGCCGTAACGGAATATCTGCCCACGCAGGCAGGGCTTTTGTGCCTGAATGAAGCAGGCGAGCTGATTTTGATCTCACCTGCAGGGCAAACGCTTTGGCGTACACCCCTTGCCATGTCAGAGTGTGTCCTTTTTGACGCCGTGGGTTATGATCCCCAAAGCAACAGCGTGGTGGTCAGTGTCTTCGGGCAGCAGGATACAGCAAACGTGCAGCAGTACTACATCTGTCTGATCGACATGGAAGACGGCTCGCAGGAATTCTTGACAACGGATTCCACCGCAAGGCATTTTTGCATCAACGACGGAAGGCTCTACTACACCGTGGATCAAAGCGGCACCTGCTTTTTGGGTATTTTCCGCATCAAAAACCATGATTTGAAAGCGGTGGAACTGGAAAAAATGCTCACCCCCAACGGGCTGTTTGTATCGAACGACCGCATCGTCATTACCACCCATGATGGGGAAACTTACCTGGCAGAGGAAAACGGCAAATGCACGCTGCTGCATGCCGCACAAAGTGCACCGGATATACCGCTGGTCTGCTTTGGCGATGACAGCATCTTTGCCCTATGTGCAGACGATGCGCTGCAGATTTTTGACCGTCGAAATGTGCTTATATGCTCCATTCCTTTAAACGGACACGTTCTTCGTGCTGCAGCACTTTATGAAGGCTGTATCTACTTTGCTGCTGACGACGGAAAACTCGCCTGTTACGATGTACAAAGCGCGGATTTGATCGGCGAAACGGACATCATTGGCGCAGAATTTGCTTCCACACAAACCCAGTGGGTTTGGAATGAGGAAACGCTCTCCCTGCGGCTTGGCAAAAGCCTGAACCTGATCGACCGGCAGGCGTTTGCCGTGTATACCCGAGTGGAAAACTGCATCGCCCATTACGATGCAGAAAATATGCTCTACACCCTGGGGCAAAGTGCAGGTGGTCACAACCGTGTCGGATTCTTTGCCATCTGCGATCTGGACACACTCATCACCCGTGCCCGCGATCAGTTAGACGGTTTAATCCTTACTCCCCGCCAGTGCTCCCAGTTCGGATTGGTACAATAGGCAAAACGGCGTGCATTGCACGCCGTTTTGCAGTTAGGAGTTTAGAGTTTTGATTGTCCTTCGGACAAGTTATGATTGCGCATCCGCACAAGTTTTGGTCGATTAAAAAAGTTTGGGAGCATATTCGGTGCCATTATTGGACGACCAGTCAACCGTATTCATCCCAACAATACACACGCAGGGCGGTCGGGTCGCCCGCCCCTACGATGGCATAGGATAAATACCACAGCCCTGTAGGGTCGAGGCCATGCCTCGACCGCAAACGCAGGATATATCGCAAACGATAGCGGAACGGGCATGGCCCGTTCCCTACATATGTCGGATTTATATCGATTTTCCCGTTAACCCAGCTACGCTAAACTGAAAAAAGCTCTCCTTATCGGAGAGCTTTTTTCTCACTTGAGCAGTTCTTCCTGTGCTTTGCCCTGAGCCTGTGGAAGTTCCACGCCCAAGATCTTTGCAAAGGTGGGCGCATGGTTTAAAATATGACCGTTTTCCACGACTGCTCCCTTTTTGAAGGAGGGACCCATGCCAAGGAAGGGCGGCTGGGGTCCTTTTTCGGGCATATGACCGTGGGTGGAGTGACCGAAGCGGTAATCGGACACGTCAAGGTCACGCACCACAGGGCGATTCCAGTCGTCGCCAAAGGTGGTGAATCCGTCGGTCTCGATGACGAAGGAGAAGGCTCCGTCAAGACCATAGCGCTCCTTCACCTCTTCACGGGTCAGCACCTGTTCAAAGCCGTAGAGCTTTTCATCCGCCATGGCGTAGAGCAGCTCTGCCACGGATTCATACAATTCCTCATCCTCGGGATCGGAAAGGTAGATGTGGGAAGACAGTGCGCAGCTGGCAGAGTAGGCATCCCAATGGGTGATGTTGCCCTCTTCGTCGGTCTGGATGTAGCCTGCATCGCGCAGGAACACGTTGGGGCAGACCGTGCGGCAGATGTTCAGATGACCATGGTCAGAAAGGACCACAAAGTCGGTCTCGTCTTCGATGCCTGCATCACGCACCGCATCCAGCAGCATACCAAGCCACTTGTCGGTCAGCACAAGGGATTCCTTCACAGGATCGGTGAAAAGGCCGGTTCTGTGACGTTCGCCGTCGATGTGACCGGGGTGGGTGAACAGCACATTGGGCCGGTAGCGGCGGATAATTTCGGCCGCTGCCCAAATCTCAAATTCGTCATAATCGGGGTGGGCATTGCCGCAGCCGTACTTAGCAAGGGCTTCTTCCACAATGTCCATCACGCACTCGCTGGTGCCAAGGGCGCGGTACACACTTGCAGGGTCATCCTCATGACCGCGCATGTCAAGTCCCATCACCTCGGGCACAAGGTAGTCGATGACCTCGCCGCCCCCTGCGGTGACGGGCCAGCGGCATGCGGCGGTCTTCAGACCCGCACGATGTGCCGCGTGGAAGATGGTTTCGCAGCCCAGCTGATCAAGACGGTTGAACCAGGGGCGTTCCAGCTGGCCCGGGCGGAACTCCTCATTTGCAACGATGGTGGTGATGCCTGCAGGGCAGCCCGTCATGATGGAGGCGTGGATGGGATGAGTCAATGTGGGGTAGATGGTGCGCACGCGCTCAATGCGGGCACCCTCGTTATACAGCTTTCCGAAATTGGGCAGAGTCTTTGCAAACTCCAGATCCTCAAACACAAGTGCGTCAGCGCTGACGACGATCAGATGCTTTGCCATAGTTTTCTCCTTTTTTATGCGGCTTTTTCTCGTACCCAGCCTGACAAATATAAAACAAACTCGTTTTGGATTATCTTTGTCAGGTCAGCCGCAACTTTGTCCACATTATACCACATTTTTGGTGTGTATAATTAAAAACTTGGTATAATATATGTAGTTTGACGAAGGAGGATTTTCCCCATGGATGAAAATAGAATCAGAGCCTACGCCCGTCTGATCGCCCGTACGGGTGCCAATGTGCAGGC
>JAGBGW010000145.1 GCA_017935825.1 Clostridia bacterium | reverse complement strand
GTCGGTTCCACCGGCGTTTCCACCGGCAACCACCTGCATTTTGAGATCCGCATCAACGGCTCCGCAGTCAACCCTGCAAAGTACGTCAATTTCTGATGCAAAAACCGCATAAAAGTTGTTGCGGAATTGTGAAATTTACTTGTAATAATTCCGTAACAACTTTATAATGATATCGATACACCTTATGCTTTGACGGCATTGAACGGATACCATGTCTCATCGGACATGATAAAAGGAGAATGCACTTTGGATAAAAACTACGAGTATGGACAGGAAGATCTGTACGGCGGCGGCAGTTACGGCGGCTTTGGATTCTATTCCTCTTCCGATTATTTAACGCAGTCCGGCACGGGCAATACATCTTTGAGCGGCTTTGGCTATACCGATTACAGCGAAGCTTTTGAAGACCTGCGTGCGCTGGATGACTACGACCTTGGTATGGATAATCCTTATGCAGGCCGCTACAGCCAGACTTACGACTATTCGCAAAACGGCTATCTTGCGCTGGATCGTCCCTTGCAGCCGGTGCAGGCGCTGTCGGATTTTGATACCGGTATGGTGGAGCTTTCCTCCGACGGCGGTCATGCCCAGTTTGCGGCGGCACATACGGCTCTGGCTCTTGCCCAGCGCGGTCTTGAGACCATTCCGCCGGCAAGCCTGATGCAGGATATGCTGCAGTTGGATTCCATCACGGAAGAATCCCAGGTGATTCCCGAGATCGACGAGGTGATGCCCCTTGTGCGCGCCAAACGCGCCAAGAATAAAAAACAGGGGCGTGTTGCAGCAGTATTTGGCGGTGTATGGCAGCGTGTGGGCAGGATGTCCCGCGGCGCGCGTACTACAGCGGCTGTTGTGGCGGGCGTTATGGCGCTGACGGGTATCCTTGCGGCCTTTGGTCTGTTTGATCCTTCCATCGCCTATGTACGTGCAACGGAAGTGTATTTTGACGGCAATGCGGTGGGTGCGGTGCGCGACGAAGAAGCGCTGCAGCAGATCGTGGACGGTATTTATGCTGACCTGAGTGAAGAATACGGCATCGAGGTCTTGGAAAGCCAGATGCTGGAAATGCGTCAGGCTCGTGTGGATTCCCGCTTTATCAGCCAGCCTGAGGAAGTGGGCGAGCAGATCAGACGAAGCATCGATGCACAGGTGTATGCATCCGTCATTTACATCGACGGCATGGCGGCGGTTGCGCTTGCAAGCGACGACGATGCACAGTGGGTGCTGGATGAACTGCAAAAACCCTACGCAGACGATGCCACGGAAGAAGGCACGGGCTTTATTGAAGACGTTGTCATCGAACGCGGCGAGGTATCCTACACGCTGCTTCGCTCCCGCGACGATGCCTACGATCTTGTGGCATACGGCATCGATTCCAATGTGCAATACGATACCTACGTGGTGCAGGAAGGCGACACCGTTGAATTGATCGCAGAAAATCAGGGTATCAGCACCCAGCAGCTGGCAGCTGCCAACGACGGCATCAGCGATGAAACGCTTGCAGTGGGTGATGAGCTTGTCATTGCCAACAGCCACGGGCTTTTGAATGTAGGCTATAAAGAAATCATCGAGGTTACCGAAGATATCGACTACGATACCCAATATACCAAGGACGATACCCTCTATGTGGGTCAGACCCGTACTGTTCAGGCAGGTGAGCCCGGTCAGAAGGTATTGACGGTGGAAGTTCGTTATATCAACAACGAAGAAGTTTCCAGAACCGTTTTGAGTGAGACCATCACCAAGGAACCCACCGTGCGCATTGTGGCACAGGGCACGATGAAGCTGCCCATCCTGGTACAGGGCGTATCTTCCTACGGCTTTATGACTCCCTGCACGGGTACGTTGACTTCTCCCTTTGGTCCGCGCTGGGGTCGATTCCACTACGGTATCGACATTGCAAATCCCATCGGTACCCCAATCCGTGCAGCGATGGCAGGCACCGTTACCGTGTCCCGCTACATGGGTGACTACGGCAACGTGGTCTACATTGACCATGGCAACGGTTACTCCACCCGTTATGCCCATAATTCCCAGCTTCTGGTGGAAGTGGGTCAGACCGTGGCACAGGGCGAGGTTATCGCGCTGATGGGATCCACGGGCTTCTCTACAGGTTCCCACTGCCACTTTGAGATCCGCATCAACGGCACGGCAGTCAACCCGGCCAACTATCTGTAAAAATGAAAACCACATGGTTTTCTTCCTTCGAAAGCAAGAGGACGCAGGTGTTTTGCCTGCGTCCTCTTGCTTTTTTCATTTGGCATTATCCAAGTACATTTTGTTCCACCAGCAGCGCTGCGGTGCGGTTTGCATGCAGCCTGCACAGTTCGATTTTTTGGGCGTGTGTCAGACGTTTGATCTCGATCTCCCGCCGAAGCGCAGCGGATTTATCTTCACAGGCTTCCAGGTACACGATATCCTCCACTTTATGGGAGCGGGTAAACTTTGCGCCTTTTCCGTTTTTGTGAGCGGTAAGGCGGGCGGGCACATCGTTTGTCCAACCGCAGTAATAATTATCGCCTGCACAGCGCAGGATATAGACAAAACAATCCATGGTCTTCTCCAATTGCAAAACATTGTTCTTTATTTTAGCATATTTCGCCATGTTTTTCACGGGCAAAGCGTCTTGCGGCATACAATGCACTACAGCCAATTGTGCTGAAATATGAACAATGGGAGGAATGTCAATGGAATGGAACGATCCGCGCCGCCTTTGCAGCGGTAAAACCTGTATCTACGGCATTGCAGCGACGGGGTATTCCGATGTGCGGCTGCTTCGGGTGCATGTGGAACGCTGCAGCAGCGCTGCGATGTCGGATGGTGGCTGCAATCAGCTGGATCTGACGGTGTGTTTTGTGCTGCACCTGCAAAGCGGTTGCCATGAACAGCAAATGCAGGTGACCCGCCAAATGACCATGCAGCTGCCCCGCGGATGCAATTACAAGGATGCTGTGCAGGGCACGGTCCATGCACGGATCGCGGATTATTGTGCGCAGGAAGGCAGGCTGACACTGGAAGTTTGCCTGTATGCGCAGGCGCACAGCTGCAGCAACTGCATCGATGACTATGCACATGAATGTCACCATACCTGTGCACAGCACACCTGCACCTGCAGCGGTACGCATGCTGTTTCAGCGCCCTGTTGGGCACAGGGTGTCCGCAGCAGTACGTGGATTTTGACCGACGGCATGCGCTATACGGACAATATCGGAAGATATGGTGCTTCCGGCTGCGGCTACAGCCATGCAAGGCGCGGTGGCTGCAGATGAATTGCGGCTGCGATAAGAAAGTATACGTTGCATCCTGCTGCGGCAAACCTGTGATGCCGCCTGTGATGCATCCTTGCACATGCTGTCCGCCGCCCTGCCGCAAACCATGTGAACGTGTATGTAAACCTGTTTGCCCCAAACGGATTTGCCCTCACTGCGGAAGGGAGATCTACTAAAAAATGGCGGAGAATCGAAAGATTCTCCGCCATTTTGGGATACGGTACACATTATACGTTAAATCTAAACAGTACCACGTCGCCGTCCTGCATGACGTACTCTTTGCCTTCAGAGCGGACGAGGCCTTTTTCCTTTGCAGCTGCGATGGAGCCGCATTCAAGGAGCGTTTCATAGGGCACGACTTCTGCACGGATGAAGCCGCGCTCAAAGTCGGAGTGAATTTTACCTGCTGCCTGCGGTGCCTTGGTGCCGCGGGTGATGGTCCAGGCGCGGACTTCGGGTTCGCCTGCGGTAAGGTAGGAGATCAGACCAAGCAGGTCGTAGCATGCGGAGATCAGACGTTCCAGGCCGGACTGTTCCAGACCCAGTTCTTCCAGGAACATGGCGCGCTCTTCCTCGTCCATCTGTGCGATCTCGCTTTCGATACCTGCGGAAATGACCAGAACACGTGCATCCTGCTTTGCCGCATGCTCGCGGATGCGTGCGATGGCGGGGGAGTCTTCAATTGCTGCATCCTCTTCTGCCACGTTGGCTGCGAAGATGACGGGCTTTTGGGTCAGAAGGTAGAAGGTGTCGGCGATTGCCTGCTCTTCATCGGTCAGCTCCACATTGCGTGCAGGGATGCCTTCTTCCAGTGCTGCATAGATCTTTTCAAGTGCGGAAAGCTCGGGCTTGGCAGATGCATTGGTTCTTGCAATCTTTGCCACGCGGTCGATGCGGCGCTTGACAGTGTCCATGTCAGCGAAAATCAGCTCAAGCTCGATGGTCTCGATGTCGCGGATGGGGTCCACACTGCCGTCCACGTGGATGACGTTTTCATCTTCAAAGCAGCGTACGACGTGAACGATTGCGTC
>JAGBGW010000144.1 GCA_017935825.1 Clostridia bacterium | reverse complement strand
ACCAGGTATCGCGGGGAATGTTTTCCATCAGCTGCTGCTCGGTCTTTTCCACATTGGAAGCCTTGGCAAGACCGATGCGGTTGGTAACGCGGAATACGTGGGTGTCAACGGCGATGGCAGGCTCTCCAAAAGCGTTGGAAAGCACCACGTTTGCAGTCTTTCTGCCCACACCCGGCAGGCTCTGCAACGCATCGCGATCGTTTGGCACTTGTCCATCATACTCGTTTGCCAGAATTTCGCAAGTCTTTTTGATATTTTGCGCCTTGGTTTTGTACATCCCACAAGTACGGATGTAGGAAATCAGCTCTTCTTCGGAGCATTTGCTCATTTCAACTGCCGTGGGATAGGCTTCAAACAGCGCAGGCGTGACCTTATTGACACGCACGTCGGTGCACTGGGCAGAGAGAATGGTGGCGATTAAAAGCTCAAAGGGATTATTAAAATCCAGGCCCGGTTTGGCATCGGGATAGGCTTCCTGCAACAGCTGCAGGACTTATGTGATCTGTTCTTTTTCCAACATCAATTCTCCACCTCACAATCGAAGATAGCGCCGAAGCTTCACATCGTAATAAAAAAATCCGTCAAAGGCACTCATACGCTGCCAGCCGCCGACTCGTCTTACCTGATCGAAGGCTGCACGATCAAAGCGCACGGATATGCCGCAGCCGCGTGACAGCGGTGCAGGCGAGGATATCATCACCGATTCGATCTTTGCGTTCTGCAGATTCATCCAAAATGCCGTCGCCTGTTGGCGGGAGCGGAATACGGCCAGGTAATCTTCGGTATGCATACGACATCCACCTTCATATTATAGCATAGGAATCGTCAAGATTTCAGTACCAATATATGATTTGTGGCAAGAAAGGTGACGAAAGATGATCTATTTGGATAATGCGGCGACGATGTTCCCTCGGCCTGATTGTGTAAAGGATGCGGTACTTCACGCATTGGATATGGCAGGCAACCCGGGGCGCTCGGCACACGAAGCAGCGTTTGCGGCGGATGAGATGATGGAACAAACGCGGCAGAGTCTATGCAGGCTTTTTCATGCAGAAGAAGATTACGCCTGTGTCTTTGCACAAAACGCCACCGATGCGCTGAACATGGCAATACCGGGCAGTTTGAACGAAGGTGACCATGCGGTGACCACAATGATGGAGCATAACTCCGTGCTTCGTCCCCTATATGCGCTGCAAAAGACTCGCAATGTGGAGCTGACCATCGTGCCGCCTGATGAAATGGGAATCATCCGTCCTGCGCAAATAGAAAAAGCTTTGCAAAAAAATACAAAGCTTGTCATCGTGACCCATGTTTCCAACGTGACAGGTGCCATAATGCCTGTGCAGGAGATCATAAATGTTTGCAGGCGGCACGGTATCCCCTGTTTGATCGATGCATCACAGGCGGCAGGACATATGGCGGTTGATCTGCAAAGCTTACAGGCAGATCTTGTCGCCATGCCGGGACATAAAGGGTTATGCGGTCCGCAGGGTACGGGTGTTCTTTTCGTGAAAAACGGTACCGACCTTTCCCCCACACGATTTGGCGGCACAGGCATTTTGACATTCTCGCAGGAGATGCCGCAGGAGTATCCTTCGCATCTGGAGGCAGGCACGCAGAATGTGCACGGCATTGCAGGACTTGGCGCAGGTGTGCGGATGCTACAGGAAAAAGGTGTGGAAAACATTGCCGCACATGAGAAAGAACTGACGGAGCATCTGTTAAGTGAGCTTACCAACTTTCCCGACGTGGTTATTTACAGTCCACAGGATGCGGCTTATCGAAGCGGTGTGGTGTCGTTCAATATCGCGTCCATTGATCCTTCCCATATTGCAAACGCTTTGGCGCAGGAACATATCTGCGTACGGGCAGGGTTTCACTGTGCACCGCTGGCACATAAATGCATGAACACCACCCACTGCGGCGCGGTGCGGGTGAGTTTTTCCATGTTCAATACCCACGACGAGGTGGATAGCTTTTTATCCACACTTCGACGGATCATCCGATAAGGAGGCTTTCATGGAAGGATTTTATCTTTTGCTTCGGGAGCTTTTCTTCATGCTGGGGTATGTGAAAAGTCCATCAAATTTTCCCAAGCCGCTTGATCCCAGGCAGGAAGAAGCTTTGATTCAAAAAATGGTACAGGGCGACCGGGAGGCAAAGCAAAAGCTGATCGAACATAATCTTCGGCTTGTGGTGCACATTGCAAAGAAATACGCACAGAACAGAGACATGGACGACCTTGTATCCTGCGGCACCATCGGTCTGATCAAGGGCGTGTCCACCTACGACCCGGCAAAGGGCGTACAGCTTGTGACATATGCATCGCGCTGTATTCAAAACGAGATTTTAATGCGCATCCGAAGTGAGAAAAAAGAGCGCCGCGAAGTATCGCTGTCCGAACCCATCGGCGCAGACAGCGAAGGCAACGAACTAACACTGTTGGATATCCTCTGTACACAGGAAGAAAGCGTGGATGAAACCGTCATACGAAACACACGCCTTTCCAGAATCCGAAACCTTGTGGCAAAGCTGGAACCACGGCAAAGTACCATCATGACCCTGCGCTATGGCTTGGAAGACGGCAACGCCATGACACAAAACGAAGTGGCGGAGGTGCTTGGCATTTCAAGAAGCTATGTCTCAAGAATTGAAAAGAAAGCGATGCAGAAGTTAGCAGCAATGTTGGAACATTAAAAAAAGCACCGCATATGCGGTGCTTTGCTTTAAGTGTTACTGAATCTGAGGGAATACTGCCTTCAGGGCGGGATAGATCTGCTTGAACTGCTGGTAGCGTTTTTCGTATTTAGCGACCAGTTTGGGTTCGGGCTTGACGGTGGAGGCAACGTGGACCAGCTTGTCGCAGACGGACTGGACGTCGGGGTACTCGCCGCAGGCGACCATCGCCAGCATTGCACCGCCCATGCCGGGACCCTGTTCGGATTCCAGGCACTCAAGCTCTGCATTGAGGACGTTTGCGAAGATGCGCTTCCAAAGAGCACTCTTTGCGCCGCCGCCGCAGACCTTGGAGGTGTTGATCTCAATGCCCAGGGACTTTGCAACTTCCACGCTGTCACGGATTGCAAATGCTACGCCTTCCAGCACTGCCTGGGTAAGATCGGCACGGCTTGCATCCATGGTCATGCCGATGAAGGTACCACGCGCGTTGGTGTCGTTGATGGGGCTTCTCTCACCCATCAGGTAAGGCAGGAAGAACACGTGGTTCTCACCCAGTTTATCCTCGGTGATGGGCGCCTGTTCTGCAGCATAATCGGTGGTGCCGAAGATGTCTTCCATGAGCCACTTGTTGCAGGAGGCAGCGGAAAGCATGCAGCCCATCAGGTGGTAGCCGCCGTCTGCATGGGCAAATGCGTGCAGCGCGTTGTTGCTGTCCACACCGAAGGTCTTGGAAGAGATGAACACGGTGCCGGAGGTGCCAAGGGAGATATTGCAGCCGCCCTCGCCCACCACACCGGTGCCAACTGCTGCTGCAGCGTTATCGCCTGCGCCTGCTGCAACCTTAACGTCGGCAGGAATGCCAAGAGTTTTTGCCACGTCGGGCTTGACGGTACCGATGCACTCGAAGGACTCAAAGAGCTTGGGCATCTGGCACTCGCACACGCCGCAGATGTCCAGCATCTCGCGGCTCCAGCACTTATGCTCTACATCAAGCAGCAGCATGCCGGAAGCATCGGAGTAATCGCATGCATGCACGCCCGTGAGGATATAGTTGATATAGTCCTTGGGCAGCATGATCTTTGCGATCTTTGCAAAGTTTTCAGGCTCGTTTTCCTTCATCCAAAGGATCTTGGGAGCGGTGAAGCCTGCAAATGCGATGTTAGCAGTCAGCTCGGAAAGCTTTGCCGTGCCGATAACATCATTCAGGTAGTCTACCTGCTTTGCGGTACGACCGTCGTTCCAAAGGATGGCAGGACGGATAACGTTGTCGTCTTTATCAAGGACGACCAGACCGTGCATCTGACCGCCGGAGCCGATACCTGCAACTTCGCTTGCATCGAAGCCTTCCAGAAGTTCAGGCATGCCCTTCAAAAGCGCTTTGTGCCAGTCTTCGGGATTCTGCTGGCTCCAGCCGGGCTGAGGAAATTCAAGGGGATAATCGTGAGATACGGTATTGAGGATCTTACCCTCGGCATCCATCAAAAGGAGCTTCAGCGAGGAAGTACCAAGGTCTACACCGATATAAAGTTTCATAAGCGTACGTCTCCTATACTTTGTTAAATCTATTATACCGTTTATACGATATGTTGTGCAAGGTCATTATTTGATCACTTCAACGGCAGTTTCTTCCACTTTCAGAAGCTCGGTAAAGCGTTCGATGTATCCGTTGAAGCCTTCCACATCCACGGGATCGGGAGAAAGCGTGGAGCTGGATGCGGTGGCAAAGACGTTGGCGTTGAGGTAGTCTTCCAAAGATTCGCCGTCTTTTTTATTGAGCAGATATGCTGCAAGCAGCGCCATGCCGTAGGGGCCGCCTTCGCCTGCGGTCTCCATGCAGGTAACGGGCGCGTTGCAGGCAGCTGCAAGGTACTTCTGCCCCACCACAGGCGTTTTGAACAGACCACCGTGACCTGTGAGGGAATCGATGGCGACGTTTTCGCGGGCAAGGATATCCATGCCAAGCTTCAGCGTTGCCATGGTGGAATACAGCGTTGCGCGGAAGAAGTTTGCCAAGGTGAACTTGCTGTCGGGCTTTCTGACCACCATGGGACGGCCTGCGTCCATATGGGTAACGCCTTCGCCTGCCATATAGTTGCAGACCAGCATACCGCCGCAATCGGGGTCGCCTTCCAGGGACTTTTCATACAGCTTGGTATAAAGGTCGCCCGTGGAGGGCTCGGCACCGAAAAGCAATGCAGTTTCCTTCAAAACGGAGACCCATGTGTCGGAATCGTTGGCACAGTTGTTGCAGTGCACCATTGCGACGGGCTTACCTGTGGGCGTTGTGACCATGTCGATCTCTTCATAGATGCGCTTCAAGGGCTGTTCCAAAACCACCATGGAGAAAATGGAAGTACCTGCCGAAACGTTACCCGTTCTGGGGGCAACGGCGTTGGTGGCGGTCATGCCGGTGCCTGCATCGCCTTCTGCCGGCGCGAAGCGGATGCCGGGTGCAAGGAGGTGATCGATCCTTGCCGCGCCCTCTTCGGTGAGCACACCTGCATCGTCACCTGCGACGAGAACTTTGGGCATCACGTCGATCAGTTTCCAGGGCAGATTTCGGTCGGAAACAAGGTAGTTGAATTTCTCGATCATGGTCTGATCGTAGTCGTTCTTCTCACTGTCGATGGGGAAAATGCCCGATGCCTCGCCCACGCCCACGGCATTGACACCTGTGAGCATGTAATGGATATAGCCTGCCAAGGTGGTGATATGGGCGATCTTGTCCACATGGTCTTCTTCATTCAATACAGCCTGATAAAGATGTGCGATGCTCCAGCGCTGGGGAATGTTGAAACCAAAAAGCGTGGTCAGCTCTGCCGCCGCCTGACCTGTGATGGTGTTCTGCCAGGTGCGGAAAGGTACCAGAAGATTCCAATCTTTGTCAAAGGCAAGGTAGCCATGCATCATGGCGGACACACCCATGGCGGCGATGTTTTCGCGGTGTTCAACACCTGCAAGGGCGGTCTTCAAACCTGCCCAGGCTTCATCCATGTCGTAGGTCCACACACCGTTTTCAAAGGTGCTTTTCCATGTGTAGTCGCCCGAAGATACGGGGACATGATTTTCGTCGATGGTGACGGCTTTGATTCTGGTGGAGCCAAGTTCGATGCCAAGTGCGGTTTTACTCATATTGCGTTCCTCGTTTCGTGTGAATTTCAAGTTTTCGCGCAGCGTTCATGCGAACAACCGATGATGCAGAAATAGAAATGAAGACAGATGTGTTATAAAGTTTTTTCCGATTAACACGTTACATTTATTATACACAAATCGGAGCGCATGTGAAATCTTTCCCATACACTTTTTTGCATTTATTTTAACGAATTTGAAGCATTGTCCTTCGTTGCATTTTAGAGCAGAAAATGGTATAATCTTGTTGGTCATCGGAGGATGCTGTAAATCGTATGTACAGTGCCGGATAAGATGTCGCATGGATTTTTCGTCGGAGGCGGATGCAGCGTATTGCATTGTCGGATAAGACGGATCATTCTATGCGGTTGTCTTATCCGGCGTTTTTTGATTTTGGAGGTGCCAAATGGAAAAAACACAAAACTTTACCGAGGGTAAGATCTTCTCCCCTTTGATCCGCTTTTCGCTGCCGATCTTGTTTGCGTTGTTTTTGCAGGCAATGTACGGCGCGGCGGACCTTTTGATCGTGGGTCAGTTTGGCGGCGCAAATGCGGACGTGTATGTATCTGCCGTATCCACGGGCAGTCAGATCATGATGACGGTGACCTTTGTCATCACAAGCATTGCAATGGGTCTTACCATCTACGTTGGTGAAATGATCGGCGCAGGCAAGCGCGACGTGGCAGGCAGCATCATCGGAAGCGGTATTTTCCTCTTTGGAGGAATCGCGCTTATTGTAACTGTGCTTATGGTTTTTTGTGCACCTGCCCTTGCAAACATCATGCATGCGCCGAAGGAAGCCTTTGAAAACACGGTATCTTACGTCACCATCTGCTCCTGGGGCATGATCTTCATCGTGGCATATAACCTGATCGGCAGTATCTTCCGCGGCATCGGCGACTCCAAAGTGCCGCTGATCACGGTGCTGATCGCATGCATTTTAAATATCCTTGGTGACCTGCTTCTTGTGGCCGTGTTTGGCATGGGTGCTTCGGGCGCGGCAATTGCAACGATCAGCGCACAGGCGGTAAGTGTCATCATCTCCCTGATCTTCATACGAAAAAAGCAGCTGCCCTTTGACTTTGCACCGAAGATGATCCGCTTTGACCGTCAGCACACTGCAACCATTTTGAAGCTTGGCATCCCCATCGCACTGCAGGAGCTGCTGGTGAGTATTTCCTTCCTTGTGATCCTTGCCATCGTCAACAGCCTTGGTCTGAACCCTTCCGCTGGCGTAGGTGTGGCAGAGAAGGTCTGCGCTTTCATCCTGCTGATCCCCTCTGCGTTCATGCAGTCCATGTCCGCCTTTGTTGCCCAGAACATGGGTGCAAAACGTCCCGATCGTGCACAAAAGGCGCTTTGGTACGGTATCATCACCTCGCTGTGCGTCGGTTTTGCCATTGCTGTGTTGGCGTTCTTCCGAGGCGACCTGCTGGCGGCAATCTTTGCAAAGGATGCACAGATCATCGCACCTGCGGCACAGTATATGAAAGCTTATGCCATCGACTGTTTGCTGACACCGTTCCTCTTCTGCTTCATCGGTTACTTCAACGGCTGCGGCAACACCACGTTCGTCATGCTGCAGGGCATCATCGGTGCCTGCCTTGTGCGTGTGCCCGTGTCGTATTTGATGAGCAAGATTTTGCCCGTATCGCTTTTTCGCATCGGACTTGCAACGCCCTGTTCGTCCTTCGTGCAGATCGTGCTGTGTCTGGCATTTTACTTCTATGTGAAAAAAGAAAACAAATTGGATAAGAACAAAAGAGCTTCTCGTTTGACACCACTCGATAAGGATGTAATTTGAAATATATCAAAATACACTAATTATCGGGTGTGGCAAGGGGCAAACGCAAAAGATAAATACCGATAAGAACTGTAAAAAGTTT
>JAGBGW010000143.1 GCA_017935825.1 Clostridia bacterium | reverse complement strand
GCATGCAAAGTGCACGCACGATGGCGATACGCTGCTTCTGACCGCCGGAAAGCTGGGAAGGATAGGCATCTGCGCGGTCTGCAAGACCGACACGTTCAAGAAGTGCCATCGCCTGTGCTTCCGCTTCAGCCTTGCTTTTTTTCAAAAGCTTGATGGGAGCAAGCGTCATATTGTCAAGCACGGTCTTGTGGGGGAACAGGTTGAACTGCTGGAACACCATACCCATCTTCTGGCGATGGATGTTGATGTCGTTTTTGGGGTCAGTGATGTCCACGCCGTTTACCTCGATGGTGCCGCCGGTGGGCATTTCCAAAAGGTTCAGACAGCGAAGGAAGGTGGACTTACCGCTGCCGGAAGGACCGATGACCACGACTACATCGTTCTTTTTGATCTCGGTGTTCACGCCATCCAGTGCCAGCAGGCCGTTGGGGAACCGTTTTTGAAGATCGGTAACTTTTACAATGACATCAGCGCTCATTTTGACGCAATCTCCTTTCAAGACGGTTGACCAGTGCGGAGAAGATCATAACCAGTGCAAGGTAAATCAGTGCAACTGCAAACAGGGGCATAAATGCGCTGTAGGTGCGGCCGCGGATGATGTCGCCTGCCTTGGTCAGATCCTGCAGTGCGATGTAGCCGGAGATGGAGGTCTCCTTGATCAGCACGATGAATTCGTTGCCCAGTGCAGGCAGAACGTTTTTCACGGTCTGGGGAATGATGATGTACCACATGGTCTGCAGGTAGTTGAAGCCAAGGGAACGACCTGCTTCCATCTGACCGGGGTCGATGGACATGATACCGCCGCGGACGATCTCTGCAACGTAAGCACCGGAGTTGATGCCGAAGGAAATGGCAGCAACCATGATCTTATTGTTGGAAGAGACGAATACGACGAAGTACAGAATCAACAGCTGTACAACCACGGGCGTACCGCGAATGACGGTGATATATACGCGGCAGATCTTGTCGAAGATGTTCAAGACCAGCTTTGCTGCACGGTTGTGCATGCGCGAATAGTTGGTGTCGTAGGTGGAACGTACTGCAGCGATGACAACGCCGATGACGATACCGATCATCAGTGCAAAGAACGTGACCGTCAAGGTGACCTTCAAGCCGTCTACCAAAAGCATCCAGCGGTTTTCATCGATAAAGTTCAGTACAAACTGGGATTTGATTCTTTCAATCCACTCTGCCAATGTCATGACCTCCTGTCAGCAGGATTTTGGAGCTGATATAAAAACGCAGGGACAGCGGATTGCCGTGCCGTCCCTGTGTTTCATAATCGAAAATTATTCAGCGGAGATGTAGCGGCCTACAATCTCTGCAACAGTACCGTCAGCGATCATCTCTTCAAGAGTTGCGTTGACCAGCTCGTAGAGCTCCTCATCGTCCTTGCTCATTGCGATTGCGTACTCTTCAACAGCGTACTCGGTGTCAAGGATCACAAGGCCTTCGTTTGCCTCGACAAATGCCTTAGCGGGCTCGTTGTCGATAACAACACAGTCGATCTTGCCGGAAAGAAGAGCCTGGATCGCGTCTGCGCCCTTGTTGTAGCGCTCGACGGTTGCAAGGCCTTCATCTTCCAGATCCCAGGTGCAGTACAGGTCGCCGGTGGTGCTGGTCTGTACGCCGATGGTGTAGCCGCCCTCGAACAGATCGTCAACGGATGCGATTGCGGAATCCTCGGTGACGATAACGACCTGAACGCCGGTAGCGTAGGGAGTGGTAAAGTTGACGGACTCAAGACGATCCTCGGTGACAGTCATGCCTGCAAGACCAACATGAGCCTTGCCGCTCTGCACTGCGGGGATGATGGAATCAAATGCCATATCCTCGATCTGGAAGTCCATGCCAAGACGCTCAGCGATCTCTGCGCCGATTTCTGCGTCGATACCGACGATGTCGTCGCCCTCATGATACTCGTAAGGGGGGAACTCAGCGTTGGTAGCCATGATCAGGGTATCGATGTCTGCGCCCTTTTTGCCACAGCCGACAAACAGCATGCAAAGGCAAAGCAGCAGAGCGATAACAGTGTACTTTTTCATTGTCTCATACTCCATATGTGTATTTTTTTGCATGGCAAATTCCTTGCCACGTTGAGATATTGTACCGCAGGACATAGCAAATTGCAAGACTTGCACCGAAGCTTGCAAAAATTTTCTTTCTATTATATGCATAAAAGCAGCGCATTTTATGCATTTGTGAATATTCCAGTCAAAAAGGTGTTTTCTGCATCATACAGAAAACACCTTTTGCTTCATTGTAAACTGTTGCCGCACTGCGTGCAGTAAGCGGCAGAATCAATACACAATGTGCCGCACACAGGACAAGGGCGCGTTCTTCCCACACCCTGAGCAGGGTCACTTTGACCATACACTCTGGTACAATGCACATCCTGCGCCGTCGTATTCTGCTGCGGATTCAATCCTGCCAAAATCTCCTGATGGCGCTGAATGTCGATGAAAATGCTTCGCAGGCGTTCGTCACAGTGCCCCGTCTTTTCATATTCATCAAACAGCAGCTGTCCCGCGCGGCGATACAGCGCATCGATCTTTGTCTGTTCCTGCTTGGCCGTCACACCATTTTTGACACGGTTAATGCCATCATCGGCAAGTTCTCCCACGTCACGCAGAACATTGTTCACTTTATCGATCCAAGCCATACGCGTTTTTTCCTCCTTGCATCAAAGCGGCATGCCATCACAGGTGAGAATCACGCCGTCTGCATTAAGATAATCACCAAGTGTCATGGAAAGCGAAGCAAGAATCAGTCCATCCGCATCCAGTTTTTCATCAAAGCCTTTTGCAAAATCAATATGCACACCCAAAGAGGCGCCGGAATCCTGCACATCCACACTCTGCACGACCACATCCTGCAGGCCGTTTTGCTGTGCCCATGCTGCAATGACCGCGTCGATGGAGCATTCCACCTGTTCCACGCTCACAGGTTCCACTTCGCCGTTATCCACAACATACACAAAGATATCCGCATACTCCATTGCCTCGCCATTGGCTTGACCCATCTCGTTGTCCGCTCGGTCGGCTGTGAGGGATTCCTCCACCGAAGCATCCTGCATAACGGCTTCTTCGAAGACTTCTTCCTCCACAATGCTTTCCATAGGTGCGGCAGCATCATTTGCTTCAGCTTCACTCTTTGCACGGGGCAGTGTGGTCATCACACCCACGCAGATCAGCGCACTTGCCGCTGCCACTGCCACGTAGCTTGCTGCCTTTTTGATCAGGCGCTTTTTGGCACGGGACTGCACTTTTTCCTGAGAAAGTTCCGCCTGCATCAGGGCACGCGTGCGGGCGATCAGTTCATCCGAAGGCATTACGCTTTCATTGAGACGTTTATATTCCTGTTCCACACTTCTCATGCCTGATCACCTCCCTGCAAACTTTTTCGGAGCATCTGGCGCGCACGGGTCAGACGTACACGCACTGCATTTTCACTTTTGCCCACCAGACGGGCGATCTGGCGCACGCTCATGCGCTCGCCGTAGAACAGATGCACTTCCACACGATAATCCTCGGGCAGGGCAAGCAGCATCAGTTCAAAGTCATCCTGCACATAAGCGCGGTCTTCGGGCAGATTTTCCGTCGATACCGTATGGCGCTTTTCGGCAGTGGAATAATAGGTCTTGATGTAGTTGACGGTCACACGGATCAGCCAGGCTTTTTCGTGTTCTTCACTTTGGAAATTGGGAGCGGAACGCACATAGCGCAGAAAAACTTCCTGAAAAATATCTTCCGCATCCTCCGTACGGCGGCAGCGGGCATACGCCAGGCGATAAACCGTGGCTGCGTGCCGCCGCAGCACGCCATCCGCATCCAGCGCAGGCGATTGTAAAAGCTGATGCATAGAATGCACCTCCATATCCTAAATACCGCACATGCGGCAAATTCATTACAAGACAACAACCTGTCCTATGGTAGTGTAACAATTTCGAGCCCATACGTCAAATTTCCTTGATGCCATATGGCTTTTGTTTTATACTGATGGTAATTGATGTCCTACGATTTTCACGATTTGGAGCGATTATCCCATGAAACGGTTCCGCGCATTTGTTGCCGTCTGCGTTGCAGCGGCATTTTGTATCAGTCTTTGCATCGCTGCACTTTCCGCAGCGGTGTATTTCACCTGCCGGGATGAATCGCCTTTTTCCACCCCTGCCATCCGTAAGGCAGTATTTGCCGACGTGCTGTCAGGCGAAGACCCGGCACTGGTAGCACAGTTGGAACAGATCCCCGCATTCGTTGCGGCACAGGACCGCTATGTGCAGCAGCTTGTAGCATGGCGCTACGAAGATGGTCAACCGTGGGATGAGTTGCAGCAAGAAGAAGCTCGTACGATCGCTCACGCACTGCTGGAGCAGACACTGGATGCCTCCTACAGCCAGCACACAGACTACGAAGCCACACTGGAATCACTGAGTCTGCCGCTGCAGTCAGCACTGCAGGCTGTGTTCCCGCCCTTTGATCTTGTGATGCATGGTGCTGTTCGCCTGCAGCTGAATTTTGCCGCCTCCATCATCCGCGCAAGTGCGGCAGCAGGGGGTACCATCGCCGCAATCGTCTGCCTTGGCTTTTTTATCCTGCTTTGCAGCGAACCGCGACGCCGACTTTTGATCCTGAGCCTTGTATTTGTAACAGATGCGATCCTTTGCGCGCTGCTTTCCGTCAGTTTTTTTGTAAATGGTTTGCTTTTGCAGCTGCACACACCGCTGCAGCTGCTGCGTGATGTGCCCCATGACGGGCAATTCGCACTGTGCATCGCGGCAGGATTTTTCCTGCTGCTGACACTGATCTTCGCACTTTGCCTGCGAAAGATGAATCAGGGAACGATCGCTCCTGCAGCAGAACCTGCACAAATACCCGTGCAGGAGGATTTTGAGGCAGAGTTGACACAGATTTTTGAGGAAGCACAGGTCGAAGAAGCCAAAGCGGCGACCGAAGAAGCACAGGAACCTGTGCAGGAAACGTTGGAAGATCCTACCGATGACCCCGTCGAGGTGGAAACTTCGCCTGTTGTACCGCAGCCGATCTTTACCGGCGCATCCCAATACGACCTTGACCAGGAGATATCCGCAGATGCAGACATGGATGCTCTGCTTGCCCAGGCAGCAGGTCCTCTGTTTGCGGAGGTGGAACCTGCACAAGAAACCGCATTTTTAGACGATCTAAGTAACCTTTTCGAAGGTCGGGTAGACAATGGTTCCCGTGCTTAAAAAGACAAAGCAAAAGAGACAGAGAAAAATCTCTGTCTCTTTTTTCTGTCATTTTCCGTAGGCTTCATCGATCTTCTTTCGCTTTTCACGGCGGCGGATGATCTCGGATTCATACCCCTGACCGCAGGGAACAAAATATTCCTTGGCCTCCGTACCTGCAGGGCGGTAGTTTTGCGGAATGTAATGGTCGGGGAAATCGTGGGGGTACAGGTAGCCCTCTCCCCTTCCCAGTTCTGCCGCACCGTGGTAGTGGGTATCGCGAAGGTGTTCGGGCACGTTTTCATGGCGCATGGTCTTGGCATCGGCCATGGCTTCGTCGATCGCCATCACGACGGCATTGGATTTGGGCGCTTCGCAGACATAGATGATGGCCTGCGCGATGGGCAGTTTTGCCTCAGGCATACCCATGAAATTCAACGCCTGCATGGCGGAGACCGCCTGCACCATGGCCATGGGATCGGCAAGTCCCACATCCTCGCTGGCATGCGCCATGACACGGCGCACGATCAGATGGGGATCGCAGCCTGCTTCCAAAAGACGCGCCGCCCAGCCAAGGGCCGCGGTGGAATCACTGCCGCGAAGGCTTTTGCAGAACGCGGAAAGCATGTCGTAGTAAAGGGAATCATCCATGGGCATGACACGCTGCTGCATGGAGTCCTGTATGACTTCATCGTCGATCACGATGGTACCCGAAGCATCCGCATCGGTGGACAGTGCCGCCAGTTCCAGCGCAGTCAGCGCCACGCGCACGTCGCCGTTGCTCATATCGGCAAGGTGGGCGATCACGTCGTCCGCCATTTCGATGCGCATGAAACCAAGGCCGTCGTCAAAATCCGTCAAGGCACGGCGGATGGCAATTTCCACATCCGCAGCCTTCAATGCCTGAAACTGGAAGATACGGCATCGGGAGACGATTGCAGGGGTCATGGCGATCATGGGATTTTCCGTGGTGGAGCCGATGAAGCGGATGGTGCCCTTTTCCAGTGCAGGAAGAAGCGCATCACTTTGTGCCTTGCTCCATCTGTGGCACTCGTCAAGCAGCAGATAGGTGTGCCGCCCGTCGATGCGAAGGCGTTTTTCCGCATCGGCGATCACCTCGCGCACGTCGGATACGCCGCTGGTGACAGCATTGAGTTTTGCAAAGGCGGCGGAAGTGTTGCTTGCGATGATCGATGCCAACGTGGTCTTGCCGCAGCCGGGCGGGCCGTAGAAAATACAGCTGGTCAGTGCATCTGCAGCGATGGCACGGCGAAGCAGCCGACCTTTGCCCACGATGTGATCCTGTCCGATAAAATCGTCCAGAGTCTTGGGGCGCATGCGGTCAGCAAGGGGCGCCATTTTCGCTGTAGCTTGAGAGAAGAGATCCATAAAACCCTCCGTAAAACAAAGGACTTACATACTATTTGAGTAATTTAGCAGGTTCATGAAGGTTGCAACCCTTCATTTCAAATCCGGCTTCGGCGGCATGTACGCCGAAACGGAGAAAAGCAGAGCTTTTCATTCCCCTATCCTTTCCCGCCCGGAAATCTGAAAGATTTCAGGGAAAGGATGCAAAACTCGCACAAATGACGTTGTCATTTGTGCGAATGACTTTAACCAAACAAAGCGGAAAGAATAGGCATGATGATTAGCAATCCCATCATGGAGACAACCGATGCGGCGCTGGCAAGTTCATCGTCTGCGCCGTAGTTCTGTGCCACGATGGTGCTCTGGCTCATGGTGGGCATGGCTGCCTGGGAGATGAAGATGTGGGAAAGGAAGCTTTCAAGACCAAACAGCTTGCCAAAGCCCAGTGCCAGAAGGGGCAGGATCAATGCCTTGCCCATCATAGAGAAGATAACCTCCCAGCGCTTCCATGTGCCGCGCTTGATGCCGCGGTAGATGACGCCGCCTGCGATCATCATGGCAAGGGGGGTGCCGGGGCTGCCCAGCTTCTTTGCCGCCTGCATCAGGAACGTGGGAACGGGAATGCCCGAAAACAGCCAGATCATGGAGATGATGAGGGTCACAAGGGAGGGGGACAAAATCGCCTTCAGGGACTTCCAGGAAAAGAACGGTGCATCGATGCCTGCATCCATGCGAACGCCCCATGCGCCAAGGGTCCAGAAGACCACGGTATTGCCAAGGAAGTAGAACAGCGCAGGTACGCTTGCCGCATCACCAAAGAGCGCCTGATTGACGGGAAGACCCACAAACACGGTATTGGAAAAGGTAAAGATCATGGCAAAGACGCCCCATTTGTTTTTGGGCAGGCGAAGAAGTCTTGCCACAAGGCGACCCAAAAACCAGCCGCAAAGCACGGTGAAGAAAGGCACAAGCAGCGCCGCGCCTGCACTTTTGAGCATTTCGGGGTCGAAGTATTCAAAGACGTTGACCAGCATCACGCTGGGCACACAGATCCAAAGCACGATTTTGGTAATTTTACCCGAGGCATGTTCGTCCAGCACATTGGCACGGGCAAGGAAGAAACCTGCCGCGATCATAATGAAAAAGACCAAAACGGTGTTGATGGTATTACCCATAGTTCAAAAACCTTCTTTTCAAAAAATCTTATCCTTTTTCATCATACTGCAAACGGAGCAAAATTGACAGTATAATTTATATGGTTTTGTGGGGGAAGAATCATCCGCACTCCTGCAGGGACGTGCACGCGTGCCCTTTAGGGTATTGCACGTCCGCAAGGTGAGTGGATTATCAAACGTTAGCGGGCGACCAATGGTCGCCCCTACGATGGCATTGGATAACATCCAACTTTTCCTAACCAATCAAACTTGCGCGAAGCGCAATCATAACTGTAAACTCTAAACTCATAACTCAAAAAGCCATTCCCGAAGGAATGGCTTTTTATCTTACTTGACAAATGCTTCGTATGCGGCGCGGATGGTTGCGTCGTAGTCGGTATCATCCACAGCCAGGATGATGTTCATTTCGCTGGAGCCCTGGTCGATCATGCGGATGTTGACGTCCGCCTCGGCAAGTGCCGCGAAAAGACGGGCTGCAGTACCCTTGTTGCCTGCCATACCAAGACCTACAACTGCGATCAGGGAAATGTCATGGACGATCTCGATGGAATCGGTGTTGCAAGCGTGGGTCAGATCGGCAAGAAGACGTTCCATATCGGGGATGGTCTTCTCGTCGATGACGAGGGACAGCGTGTCAATACCCGAGGGCATGTGCTCGAAGGACAGGTGATGCAGTTCCAGAACGCTCAGTGCACGGCGGCCAAAGCCGATCTCGTTGTGCAGCATGTTCTTTTCAAGGGTGATGATGCAAAAGCCCTTCTTGCCTGCGATACCGGTGACAACGCCGCGGGAGAGGATCTCGTCCTTCTTGATGCGGGAAACGATCAGGGTGCCTGCATCGTCGGGTGCGTTGGTGTTCTTGATGTGGATCGGGATGTTTGCCTGACGGGCAGGATAGATGGCATCCTCGTGCATGACGGTTGCGCCCATGTAAGCAAGCTCACGAAGTTCGTTGTAGGTGACAACGCCGATGGGCTTTGCACCCTTGACCACGCGGGGGTCTGCCATCAGGCAGCCGGAAACATCGGTCCAGTTTTCGTACTCGTCAGCCTTCACACCTGCTGCCACAAGGGAGCCGGTGATGTCGCTGCCGCCGCGGGAGAAGGTAACGATTCTGCCCGAAGGGGTGGCGCCGTAGAAGCCGGGTACAACTGCGTGGGTGATGTTTTCCATCTTGCAGGAAATTGCAGTCTGGGTAAGCGCAGGATTGAAGGTGCCGTCTTCGTCGAAGACGATGACGGAAGCTGCGTCCACGAAGGTGTAGCCAAGGTAGGCTGCCATGATGCGGCCATTCAAATACTCGCCGCGGGATGCTGCATAATCGCTGGAGGACTGGAAGAGCATTTCATACTTCACATCGTCCAGAGCCTTTGCCATGCCTGCATCAACATTAAGATCGCGCTCGATCTCAAGATAGCGCTGACGGATCAGCTCAAAGGTCTTTTCAAAGGTCTCGCGGTCGTCGCGTGCATTGTAGCAGCGATACAGAAGATCGGTGACCTTGATGTCGTCGGAAAAGCGCTTGCCGGGTGCGGAGGGCACCACGTAGCGGCGCGCAGGATCTGCGGTGATGATGTCCTTGACCTTTGCAAACTGAGATGCATCTGCAAGGGAACTGCCGCCGAATTTTACTACTTTAATTGCCATACTGATTCAAACTCCTCTGTGTTTCCTTCTTCAAATTTCCTTCAAATACAGGGGTTTTTGGTCTTTTTTGATACAAAAGCGTATCAAAAACAACTATATAAAATGAAAAAGTCTTTGTCAAGCTAAACAGGCAAAGACACTGTATACTTTTTGTAAAAAACAAGGGCGGATATGGAATCCGCCCCTACGATGTTTATTGTCTTCACCTCTTGCGCAGTAGGGGCGGCAACCTGCCGCCCACAGACGTTTGGCTTTTATCAGGGCAGGCGGGCGACCAGTGGTCGCCCCTACATTAGCTGTGGGACGATCTATCATCTTATGTTCACTCCAACGCAATACACGCAGGGCGGTCGGGTCGCCCGCCCCTACGATGACGTCAGAAGAACATCATACCTTACCCTGACCAATCAAAACTTGCCCGAAGGGCAATCATAACTGTATACTCTAAACTGCTAACTTTGATGTGCGAAGCACATCAAACGATCTCTCTTGCCTCGGTGTAGTAACGCTTTTGGTGGGCGTGACCGATGGAGAAGGTCTTTCGGGGCATGACACCCTGGGTCGCGATGATGTGGAAGAAGGTATCCTTATCTGTGGGCGGCAGGAAGAATCCAACGCTGGTATCGTTCTGGCACAGGTCGCGGAGGGTATCATCGCCGTGGATGTAGTCCACGTTCAAACCGTCGATGTCATCCAGCAGCTCCTGCAGAATGTGGATCGCCCAGCGGTCGAAAGGATTTTCGCAAACGAAATACTGCTGCTGACCATCGTAAATCATGGGGATGGAGATTTCATCCTCGCCGCAGACGGCGCAGGCAGAAACTTTTGCGCCAAAGCCGCGCATTTTTGCTGCATGGATCAGCTGCTCGGTGAGTTTCTCCTGATTGGTATCGAAAATTACGCGATGGATGGGTTCAAAGATGATGGAGGGATCGTGGATGGAGACGATCTCCACCATGGCGTAGCGTGCAGGATGATCTTCCCCTGCGCCTGCTGCCTTGACGTTTTCCCAATGGGCCTTGGCAGCCGCAAGGGAATGGTTGCCGTCGCCCACCACAAGGAAGGGAGCGCCTTCGCCGTTGCGGGTCGCAGCTTCCTGTGCAGCTTCCAAAAATGCTTTTTCAAGCACGGCTTTCTTGTCCCGGGAATCCACCACGAAGCCCTTCAAATGACCGCCGCCCATGGACACGTCAAAGTCATAGATGGGGGCATCGTTTTTCGTTGCTTCTTCCAGTGCGCGGAAGATCGCCATGTTTTTGTCATCGCAAAGAAGCATCACATGGGAAAGCTCCACGCATGCATTTTTTCTGATCTTCATTCGGGGGGGCACACGGGATGCGACGGTACCCTCGGTGGGACGGATCAGCCCTTTGCCCTGGGGGTCGTAGCATTCAAGGTCAACGGTGCAGACCAAACCATGACGGATGCCCGAGACGCTATCGCGCTGCACGTAGACAAAGGAATCGGCAAGCGTTTTGAACACATCGCCTGCGACATAGTCATGCATGGTGTCGTTGACTCTTGCGATGCGTACATCCGCATCCGCCAAATCAAGATATGCTTCGGGCAGGATCAACTTCAGTGCGCTGGGTGCATCGCCCACAAATTGTGCCAATTCTTCCCAATAGGTCATCTGGGAAGTGAACTGGTCACAGGCAATGACGGACCAGCGGGACATATCGCCGGCTTTTGGCAGAAGCATGTCACCTGCATATACGCCGAAGGAAGCAAGATTCTTCATTCTCATGATCTCCAAACTGATAAAAAATAAGAGCAGCGGCATGAAGCCACTGCTCTATTGTACTTTGAATTGTCAGATCAGACAAGTGCCCAAGCTGCGTTAAGGGTACGCTTTGCGTTTGCGATGACGATCTCGGGATCCTCGTCGCCCCAGGGCTTGACTTCGAAGCTGACGGTCTTGGGCTCGCCCTTCTTCAGGTAGCCAAGGTCGATCAGCACGCGAAGGAACTCAACCAGTTCGGGTACATCGTTTGCGCCGCCGGGGAAGCCGAAGCGGGGATGTGCGTCGCCGTAGCCGGGAGCATCCTTGGGCATCTCGGGCTTGACAGCGTTGCCGATGTGTACGTGGATGATGTAGGGTGCAACGGGGGTCAGGGATTCTGCTGCGCCTTCGTGCAGGATGGGCAGGTGAGAAAGGTCGACCATCAGACCGAAGTTGTCATACTGCTCGCGCATTTCCTTTGCAAAACGAGCTGCAACGGGTGCAGGACCGATGATGGAGCACTTGTCCACATCGTAGTCGAATACTTCCAGTGCGACCTTCATGTCGCCCTTGCTCTTTGCATACTCGCAAAGTGCTGCGGTGGACTTCTTCAGAGCCTCGAAGCTCTCTTCAAAGGTCTCGTCCTCATACTTGCCGGAAAGGAAGCCAAAGCCCAGTGCGCCCATTTCATATGCTTCGTCGATGCCTGCCTTCAGGTTCTCAACTGCGATAAGGCGCTTTTCCTCGTCCAGATCGTTGATGTTCTGGCCGGTGGTAAGCAGACGGGGCTGACCGCCGTAGTAGACGTTCATCTTTGCCTGATCCAGCATCACTGCGCACTTCTTGCGAACGTCCTCGTCCTTGATCCAGGTCACTTCGATGGAATCAAAGTAGTCGTCCAGTGCAATGCGGCGGACGGTCTCTTCGATGGGACCTTCGCCACGCATGGTGTTGGGGAATGCCATGAAATGGATCAGACCGGGTTTGATGTAGCTTCTGATAGAATCCTGCATGGGTAAAACACTCCTTATATAAATATGTTTGGTTTTGCGTGAAGTTCGCATTTGCTTACATTATATCGTCCATGTCTTGCATTTGTCAACGAATGCAATATGTCGAAAAGCCTTAAAATGAATTTGATAAACGGGACGTCGCAGATATGCTATAATAAACCTGCATATCACTTTGCAATGATTACTTTGATATAAATCAGGAGGCGATTTGTATTGCCTGACACCACAAGGATGAAACCCATCAAATCCAATAAACCTTTGGGACAGCCGCCCAAGCCGAAGAAGAAAACAGGTGCAAAGTCTTCTTCCGCTCGTCCTGCGCAGAAAAAAAGCGGTGGCGCGGTGTACCCCACGTTTTCAAGCGGAGAAAAAAAACCTTCTTCCTCCTCCAAAAAGTCCGCACCCAAACGGGATGAGTCCGTCCTGTTTTACAAATCCACGCCGCCCAAAAAGAGCGTACCCGCAAAAAAGCAAACGGTGCAGAAAAAGACGATTCATCTTGGCAATGCCAAACGTACCCGCAGCTACACGCCCCACAACACACCCAAGCGCCGCCGCACAGGCGCACTGTTTTCCGTTGCAGCACTGATGATGATGGTGGGCGCTCTGCTGATCTTTGTCTGCTTTGGGCCCGGCAGCCAATATGCTGCCAGCTATATTTCCGACGTACACGCATCCTTCACCCAGATGGAGGAGCAGCTGCAGGTGGAGCAAAATACCGACACCCAGCAGGAAGTCCCCTCCCTGCTTGACCGCGCGGAGGAAAACGCACAGACCCTTGTGGAAGACGGCACCATCGACTCCTACGAGGTGGGCGAAGACTGCGTCTATATGGAAACGCCTGACGGCCTGGGCATGGTATACCTGCCCGGCGTGGAGGAAACCATCCCCGAGGACGAGCAGCCCGTGGCGGCACCTACGCCCACACCCACACCTGTGGCAACCCCTTCCCCCACGCCCTCTGCAAGCATCGCGCCCAGCCAGAGCGCTGCCGCAACGCCCATACCCGTGGCAAGCCGACGGGTGATAAGTCTGCAGCCCTGCTACGATATGTTTTTATCCTCCTTCACCACGGCGGAGCTTGAAAACATCGACGAGACCGCCGCACGCTTCGGTACGCTGGAAGGGTATTTGTACGACCCCAACCTGGACGACTACGACAATGCCGCCTGCACGGTGGAATTGCTCAAATCCCTTGGCGAATACGACGTCATCATCTGGGAAGGTCACGGCGGTTATTCTTCCACCACGGGCTCCTTCCTTTTGACGGGACAGGAGTATACCGCTGCGTTCCATCGCCAGAATGAAGCGGATTTTCAGGACGGCAGTCTGATTTCCACCACCGACGGCCGTGTGGCAGTGACGGCAAAATTCTTCGATAAATACCTGGAAGACGGCGCCCTTGACGGTGCGCTTATCTACCTTGCCGCATGCAGTACCTCCACAGACGATGTACTTGTTTCCACCCTCCTTTCCAAGGGTGCAAAATGTGTCTTTGCCAACAGCGGCGTGGTCTACACCGTGTACAACTACGCCATGCTGGATAAGATCACTTCCCTTCTTTGCGGACAGCAGGGCACGTTCCAAAGCCCGAGCGAAGCACTGACCAACGCACAGCTTCTCTACGGGTACTACGACAATTATCGTTTGAGCACCCAGGCCGGCATCCCCAGCAACTACTCCGTGGTGCAGGTCTTCGGCGATGCACAGATGCGTTTTTCCTGATACACAACAGGGAGGAAATCTCAATTGAGCAACAAGAAAAAAGAAATCCTTGTCTATTTTGTCACATTGGTGATGAGCATCGTATTGATCCTGGGTGGACGTACACTTGCCCTGACAGGTGACGGCCGCACGCAGTATGACGATCAGTACCAAATTTGCCGTGCCCGCGTGGTATCGGTGGAACCTGCCGCAGCACATCCCGAGGTTTTTGACGGCAATATCTATGCCGAAGGAGCCGTGCTGGAGGTGTTTTTTACCGCCGAGGTCACCGCAGGCGAACACAAGGGCGAAACCATCCACGCTGTACAGGTGATGGAAGAATACTACTCCACCGGCAGAAAATATGTGGAAGAAGGTGACAAAGTCCTTCTGATCGAAGTGCTGGACATGTACGGCAATCCTCAATGGAACTGGCAGGAGTATATCCGCACTGATGCGCTGCTGATTTTAGGTGCAGTGTTGTGTCTTGGCATGATCGTCTTTGGCCGCATGAAGGGCATCAACACCCTTGTCACCTTTGCATTTACCTGCCTTGCTATTTTCTACGTGTTCCTGCCCGCCATCTCCGCAGGAAAGAACCCTTATATCTGGTCTCTTTTAACCTGCCTTTATATTTGTACCATTGCGCTTTTGTTCGTCAACGGTGCAAGTCAAAAAAGCCTTGTGGCAGGCATCAGCTGCTTTGCAGGCATTCTTGCAAGCGCAGCTTTGATGCTGCTGATGGAACGCCTGCTGCACATGACAGGCGTACACAACGACGAATCCATCTATTTGATGCTGCTCAATCCCACAAATCCTGTGGATTTAAAGGGACTGGTCTTTGCAGGGGTTATCATCGGTGCATCCGGTGCATTGATGGACCTTTCCATGTCCATCACCTCGCCGCTTTTTGAAATGTACGAGCAGACCGGCGGCATGAGCGCAGGCGAACTGATCAAAAGCGGCATCCACATCGGTCGCGACTATCTGAGCACCATGAGCAACACATTGGTGCTTGCATACATCGGCTGCGACCTTTCGCTGGTGCTGTTGCTGATGGCATACAACACTTCCGCCTTGGAGGTCATGAACCGCGAGATGCTGATCGCAGAAATTCTGCAGGCATTGCTTGGTATCTTTGGTATTCTTTTAACGGTACCGATCTCCTCGTTCTTCTGTGCGGTAACACTGTGCGGCAAAAAAAGAGTGCCTGTCTTGCCCGAAACAGATGACGACCTGCCCCGCCCCATGAAGCTGCAGAATTTAAGCAACTATGACCTTTCCTTCCCTGCCGATCGTCACGGTCTTGACAGCAGACCGAGGCAGCGCAGATAAAAGTACGCAAAAAACAGACGTGTGAAAAAACACACGTCTGTTTTCTTTCCTGCCGATATAATGGTATAATCAAAAAAATAATCGGACAAATAAGGAGGCATATCCATGGCATTTGCAACCATTAATTTCTTTTCCAAAGCACTGAACCGTACGACGACGGTCAACGTGGTCATCCCTTCCGACAAGCGTATGAAGGAAGGTCTTCCTGCACCCAGCCGCGGACCTTACAAGACGCTGTACCTTCTGCACGGCATCCTGGGCAACTACACCGACTGGGTCAACGGCACCCGTGTGCAGAAGCTGTCGGACATGTACAACCTTTGCGTGGTCATGCCCTCGGGCGACAACAAGTTTTACGCCGACTCCGAAATCTCCGGCGATATGTATGGCAAATTCATCGGCGAGGAACTGGTTCAGCTGACCCGCGACACCTTCAATCTTTCCGATAAACGGGAGGACACCTTCATCGGCGGCCTTTCCATGGGCGGCTTCGGCGCCATCACCAACGGTCTGCGCCATCCTGAGACCTTCTCCCACATCTGCGCCTTTTCTTCCGCACTGATCAAGGAGAAGATTTTGGAATCGGTGGACGAACCCGGCCATGATTTCTTCACACGCCACCAGTATGCCACCCTCTTTGGTGTGGAAACGGTGGAGGATTTTGTGGGCTGCGAGTCCGACTATGACTTCCTTGCAAAGCGCCTTGCCGAATCGGGCGAAGAAAAGCCCCAGATCTACATGGCATGCGGCAAACAGGACGGTCTTTTCAAGTGGAACGAGGACTTCCGCGACCTTTTGTGGGACCTGGACTACGATCTGATCTGGGAAGAATGGGACGGCAAGCACGACTGGATTTTCTGGGACGAGGCCATCGAGCGCATCATCATGGATTATCTTCCTTTGGATGAGGCTGCAGAAGGCATTTCCAGCGGCAACGTGGCAAGATAAGGAGCGATTATGGACGAAAAAGTTCTCCGCGCGTTTGAAAAGTGCGGCATTGCACCCAGATGCGGCATCCGCGAAAAGCGTGAAGTGATGCTGCTGCACAAAAGCGGATTGAAATTTGAGACGTATTTTGCATTCCCCGACGTGGATGGACCCTGTCCCACCATTGCGGTGCGTACCTGCTATCCCAATCAGATGGAGCAGTTTTTGACCATGGCGGATCAGTTTGCACGGCTTGGGTATGTGTTTGCCTTCCAGTTCTGCCGCGGCATCCAAAAGAGTGAAGGCGAATGGAACCCCAATGTCAACGAGCGGCAGGACGGCCTTGACTTCATCGACTGCCTCTGCCAAATGGCGGAAGTGGGGGATATCGGCTACTTTGGCTGTTCCTACCTTGCACTTACCGGCTGGGCGATGGCGGACGCTGTGCCCGACCGCGTGAAGACCATGTACCTGACCCACTATGGCACCAGCCGCTTCACCTCCGCCTATCAGGACGGTCTGTTCCGCCACGATATTTTGACCGCATGGGCGATGAGCAACGCGGGTTATCCCATCGATGCGGATTTTATGCAGTCCACACTGCACCGTCCCCATGCCCAGGTGGACGTGGCCCTTTGGGGCGGTGAACTGCCCTGGTATCGGGATTATATCGTCAACACCAGCCGATCCGACGACTACTGGCAGACGGGATTCTGGAAACAGCTGGAGGAGATCCCGAAGCACGTCAAGCTTCCCCTTTATATCGGTACGGGCTGGTACGACCATCACTTCGGCAGCACCATGAAGACCTACGAGGTTTTGAACGAAGACTGCAAAGCCCAAAGCCTGCTTCGCATCGGCTGCTGGCGGCACAACTTTGACCCCTGCGCTGACGATCAGGTGATGGAAAACCTTGAAAATGACGACTTCCTCATGGCGATCCGCTGGTTTGAGCGCGTGCTGCGCGAGGGCGGAAGATTCCCATACACCATGCAGACCTACACCGTGGGCGAGGACAAGTGGTACACCGTATCGGGTGAAAAGCAGGTGGAGGAAAAAACGCTGTACCTTGCAGGGGAACGCCTTTGCGACCTTGCAGGTGACTACGATGTGCGCACTTACGACTACGACCCCGATCATCCTCACTTTGCCCACGGCGGCGACAGCCTCTTCAAGCACAAAAATGACGTGGGTTCCCGCGAAGTTGCGCAGGAAGAGCGAGCAGACGAACTGCTCTTTGAAAGCGAAGCTTTGGAAGAAGCGGTCACCATCGCAGGTTCCGTCTCCGTCAAGCTTTATGTCTCCTGCGACTGCGAAGATACCGCATTCTATGCCCGTCTTCTGGAAGAGCGAAACGGCAAGCGCTACCATGTGCGCGGCAGCATCACAACGCTTGGCTACCGCAATCACAGCGACGATCGGCAGGACTATACGCCCAATGAAATCGTCCCCATTTCCATCGACATGTGGGATATCGACTACCGCTTCCAAAAGGGCAGCAAAATTATCCTGTAGGTGATGAGCTCCTATTGCCCCGAGTACAGCGTGCATTTGAACGGCAAAGGCCCCTTCTCGCTGCAAAAGGAAGCAAAGATTGCCCACCAAAGCATTTTCTGCACAAAGGAATATCCTTCACGCGTGATTCTTCCCACAAGGGTGTAAACGCTCCAAACTCCTCATCTATGGAATGACATCTGATGTTTGCGGGATGGAGAACCCGTCCCCTACAAATGCAGGATCATCATTTTTAACATTCCAAAACGTTCCCGAAGGGAACTCATAACTCTAAACTCATAACTGTAAACTGAAAAAAGGATGGAGAGCATCTCCATCCTTTTTTCAATGTATCATATTTTCCAGTTCTTCGTACTTTTCACGGGTGATC